>NZ_JAMLFW010000017.1 GCF_024256385.1 Anatilimnocola floriformis | reverse complement strand
ATCCACGGCGAAAATGGCGACGATTACATCTCGGGCGGCATGGGGAACGACTTCATCGTCGGCGGCCTCGGTAACGATCAGATCAACGCCAGCGGCGGCGACAACATCGTCATCGGCGATGAAGAACTCACCGGCACGTTGCCCCTCGCGCAAGATTCCGCAATCGGCGGCAACGACATTCTCAGCGCGCTCGGCGGCAACGATGTCTTCTACGG
>NZ_JAMLFW010000016.1 GCF_024256385.1 Anatilimnocola floriformis | reverse complement strand
ATCGTTGCCCGTGTTGCCGATGAGAGTCACGCTCGGGTTGTTCGTCTGACCGCTGCCGAAGCTCGCGAGGTCAATCGTGTCGCTGTTGCCAAGTGCATCGATCGCGATCGAACCGAAGTTATTGCCGCTGAACGTGAGCGGCGTGTAGCCGGTGGCGCTCACGATCGTGTTCGCGCCGCTGCCGTTGATGCCGAACACATTCGCGGCCGAATCGCCGATGATCTGCAGCGCGCCGGGAGTCGCGCC
>NZ_JAMLFW010000015.1 GCF_024256385.1 Anatilimnocola floriformis | reverse complement strand
GGCTACCGTTGGTTCGCTCACGCTCAACGACAGCGTGCTCAACCTGCGAAAGAGCCTCACGGCGGGCGATGCTGGTTCGCGACTGGTGCTCAACGGCAACGTGACGTCGACCGGTACGTCGTCAATTATTGTCGAAACGGTCAGCGGTACGATCGGCGCGAGCAACGTCGAACTGAGCGGTACTGCCGGCGCGGCGAATCGTTCGTTCAATGTCACGGGGACGCTGACCGTGAGCGCGCCGATTGTGAATGGGGCGGCGACTCCGGGTTCGTTGACGAAGACCGGTGCGGGAACGCTGGTGCAGAGCGGCGTGAATACTTACAGCGGCACGACGAATGCCAACGCGGGGGTGTTGCA
>NZ_JAMLFW010000014.1 GCF_024256385.1 Anatilimnocola floriformis | reverse complement strand
GTGCTCAATCTCGATCTCAGCGGCGTGCCGCTCGGTTCGTCGTTCGTCCTCGCAACCTTGTCGGGCGTGATCGCGAGCCCCGGCTTGCAACCGCTGAATTACACGCAGATCGAAGACCTCAACTTCATCACCAATCATCAGCTGCTGAACCTGCAACTCGGCGACACGCTGGTGCGTGGTTCGAGCGGGCCCGACACGATCATTTTCTCGCTGAACCCGTCGCCGACGCAGCCGAACGGCGTGCGCGTGCGCTTGAACACGACGTTCGTCGACTTCCCGATGAACGGCAAAACGCTGACGTACGCCGGCGATGCGAACGATTATGTGACGCACTCGAACGTCACGTTCCCGATGGAG
>NZ_JAMLFW010000013.1 GCF_024256385.1 Anatilimnocola floriformis | reverse complement strand
GCGATCGGCAACGGCACTGGCGCGACTGGCAACGAAGGCGAAGTGCTGGTGGCTTCCGGCGCGGCTTCACTGCAAGCCTACTTCGTGCGGACGGAATCTGCCGAGCGAACCGGCACGGGCGCGACTCCTGGCGCGCTGCAGATCATCGGCGATTCGGCCGCGAATGTGATCGGCATCAACGGCAGCGGCGCGAACACCATCGTGAGCGCCACCGGCTACACGCCGCTCACGTTCAGCGGCAATAACTTCGGTTCGATTGCGATCGACGGCTTGGCGAATGCCGACACGATTGACCTCGCGAGCTTCGGCAGCGGTCAGACGAACAACCCGAGCGTGACTCTCATCGGCAACACGGGCAACGAC
>NZ_JAMLFW010000012.1 GCF_024256385.1 Anatilimnocola floriformis | reverse complement strand
GTCGCTCGATGCGAACCTGGCAGCGTGGGGCAACACCGGCGTGCCCGATCTGATCACGCTGCGGCGCAGCGGTGCGAATCTGGTGGTCGAACGGACCGGTTCAGCAGCAGTGCCGGACAACGATGACGTTGGTGTGATCTTCCAAGGAGCCAGCGCGCAGATTCAGTCGTTTACTTATCTCGGTTCGAGCGACGATGACACGCTGACCGTGAGCGACGTTGGCGGCTTGCCGACGTTCGCCGGCAGCGCGCCGAGCATTCCGGACAATGCGAATCTCGCGGGCGTGGGCTCGGTGTTGCTCGATGGCAACGGCGGTGCTGATAAGTTGCTCTTCAATCTGACCGGCGCGAGTGCGGCGCTGTCGTAC
>NZ_JAMLFW010000011.1 GCF_024256385.1 Anatilimnocola floriformis | reverse complement strand
GCTCAGCGGTGGTGCTGCGGTGTTTGATACTGCTGGTGCGGTGAATGTGGGACTTGGCGGCACCGTGCAGCTGCTCGCGAATGAGACGGTGTCGAGTTATGCGGGTGCGGGTGACAATGTTGGCACGAATGATTCGACGTTGGCGCTTGGCGCGTTCACGCTGACGACGACGGCTGGCGCGGCGATTGCCAATGTGACGACGAGTGGTGGTTCGATTGTCGCCGGCACGAGCATCACGGATGCGGATGATGATAATAATGTGACGGGCACGAGCATCGTGCTGCAAGCCGCGACCGGTGTGGGAACGAGCGCGGATCCGATTGAGACGACGCTGGCGAATGTCGAAGCCGCCGGCGGCAGCGGTGGGGTGTTTTTGGCGAACACTGGCAACTTGATCATCGGTGGCGTGAGCGCGCTGGTGGGTGTGAGCGCGACGGCCAGCGATGTGAAT
>NZ_JAMLFW010000010.1 GCF_024256385.1 Anatilimnocola floriformis | reverse complement strand
ACCGCGCACGCTGTCGGCAACCGTGAGTCCCGCGTTGCCAGAGCCGGTGCCGACGATGCCCGGCGCGGTCGCGCCGAACACATCGTTGCCGTCGCCGGCGTTCGGATTCCCCGGCGCGTCGCCATAGAGCGCGATCGTCGAAACACTGCTCGCCGTCGCGGTCGGCGTCGGTCCGGTGCCACCTTGTTGATCGGAAGTGAACAGCAGGAACTGATCGGCGCCGAGCCAACCACTGAGCGAAACAATCGACAGATCGTGCGCCGGATTCGTGTTCACGAACTGCGCGTCGATCGTGTCGTTGCCGGTCGTACCCGTGTAATTCAGCGTGTCGATGTTGCGGAAGATCACGTCATCGCCCGTCGCGGCGTTCACACCTTCGACGCGATAATCGGCACTCGCGGTTGGGTTCACCGCGTTGATCAGCACCGTGTCGCCGGTGCTATCTGCAGTATCGATGATCGTCAGCGTGTCGTTGTTCGCG
>NZ_JAMLFW010000009.1 GCF_024256385.1 Anatilimnocola floriformis | reverse complement strand
CTGAGTGCGACCGGCAGTCTGACCGTGAACGAAACGGTGAGCACTACGACAAGCGGCAATGTGACGTTGTCGACCATCGATGCGGCGGGTGTGGGGCAAGACATTGTGCTGACGGCAGCCGTGAATGTGAATTCGGCTGGCGCGATCGTGTTGAATGCCGGTGATAACGCGACGCTCGCTGGCAATCTCGTGAGCGCGACCACGACGACGGTGAACATCGACGTCGGTGTTGCGGACGCCGGAGTCGGTGGTGTGTTCGCGCTGACGGGAACGATCACCGCGCCGAGTGGAGCCGTGCTCAACGGCAACGGCGACAACGATACGTTTAATCTCGCGCCGCAAGCGAACGCTGCGGTGACGGTGAACGGTCTCGCGCCGCACATGACGCTGACCGGTGACATTCTGAATCTCGATCTGTCGGCGACGACGAGCCGGCAGCTGACGCTGGGCAGCATCGGCAGCGGCGTGTGGACTCTCAACAGT
>NZ_JAMLFW010000008.1 GCF_024256385.1 Anatilimnocola floriformis | reverse complement strand
GTCGCTCGATGCGAACCTGGCAGCGTGGGGCAACACCGGCGTGCCCGATCTGATCACGGTGCGCCGCAACGGCGCGAACCTGGTGGTCGAGCGGACGGGCTCGGCAGCAGTGCCGGACAACGACGACGTCGGTGTGATCTTCCAAGGCGCCAGCGCGCAGATTCAGTCGTTCACTTATCTCGGTTCGAGCGACGATGACACGCTGACCGTGAGCGACGTGGGCGGCTTGCCGACGTTCGCCGGCAGCGCGCCGAGCATTCCGGATAACTTGAATCTCGCCGGAGTTGGCTCGGTGTTGCTCGATGGCAACGGCGGCGCTGATAAGTTGCTGTTCAACTTGACCGGCGCGAATGCGGCGCTGTCGTACGCGATCGGCAACGGCACCGGCGCTGCCGGCAACGAAGGGGAAGTGCTGGTTGCTTCCGGCGCGGCTTCGCTGCAAGCCTACTTCGTGCGGACGGAATCTGCCGAACGGACCGGCACT
>NZ_JAMLFW010000007.1 GCF_024256385.1 Anatilimnocola floriformis | reverse complement strand
AGATGGAACGGCGCGTTGGCGTTCATCTCTTCGATGCTCGTGTACGTCACGCTCTTCAGCGGCGAATTCAGCGTCCACACGCCGCTGCCGATGCTGCCCAGCGTCAGTTGTCGGCTCGTCGTCGCCGTCAGATCGAGATTCAGAATGTCGCCCGTCAGCGTCATGTGCGGCGCGAGACCATTGACCGTCACCGCAGCGTTCGCTTGCGGCGCGAGATTAAACGTATCGTTATCGCCGTTGCCGTTGAGCACGGCTCCACTCGGAGCCGTGATGGTTCCCGTCAGCGCGAACACACCACCGACTCCGGCGTCCGCAGCACCGACGTCGATGTTCACCGTCGTAGTCGTGCCGCTCACGAGATTGCCCGCGAGCGTCGCATTATCACCCGCATTCAGTGTGATCGCGCCAGCCGAATTCACATTCACGGCTGCCGTGAGAACAATGTCTTGCCCCACACCCGCCGCATCGATGGTCGACAACGTCACATTGCCGCTCGTCGTGGTGCTCACCGTTTCGTTCACGGTCAGACTGCCGGTCGCACTCACATTCACATCGCTGGCCGTCGCGCTCACACCGACCAGCGCGCTCACGCCACCGATGATCAAGTTGCCGGTGTTCGCCAAAAACACCCCGCCGCTGCCGCCGCTCGCTTCAACATTCGCCAGCGTCGTCTCAATCGGATCCGCGCTCGTCCCCACACCCGTCGCGGCCTGCAACACGATGCTCGTGCCCGTCACATTATTATCATCGTCCGCATCGGTGATGCTCGTCCCCGCGACAATCGAACCACCACTCGTCGTCACATTGGCAATCGCCGCCCCCGCCGTCGTCGTCAGCGTGAACGCGCCAAGCGCCAGCGTCGAGTCATTCGTGCCAACGTTATCACCCGCACCGGCATAGCTCGACACCGTCTCATTCGCGAGCAGTTGCACCGTGCCGCCGAGCCCGACATTCACCGCCCCGGCAGTATCGAACACCGCCGCGCCACCGCTGAGT
>NZ_JAMLFW010000006.1 GCF_024256385.1 Anatilimnocola floriformis | reverse complement strand
GTGCCGATCGTCGGGCTCGCGCCGTAGATCGCAAAGCTGTTGTTCGCCTGCGGCGTCGAACCGGGCGAAGCGTTCATGTTCGTCAGCACCAGGTTGCCGAACGCAATCGTCGTGCTGCTGTTGGCGAGGAAGATCGTGTTCCCCGCGCCGCCGGTGAACGTGCCGGTGCCGGTGATGTTCCAATTCGAATTCGCGCCGGTCGAGAACGAACCGCCGGTCATCGTCAGGTTGGCAAACGTCTCTTGAATATTCGGCAGCGTGCCGGTGTTGAACGACGTGCCGTTGAACACGCTCGCCGCGCCACTCACATTCACACTCGCCGTATCGGCGATCTGATTGTTCGCACTAAACGTCACCGCGCCGCCGTTGATATCGAGCTGACCCGGAATCGCATTCACGCCCGCCGTCTTGTTCAGATTCAGCACGCCGGCCGAAACCGTCGTGGTGCCCGTCTGCGTGTTCGCCGTGGCGCCAGCCAGCGACAGCGTTCCCGCGCCACTCTTCGTCAAGCTCACCGCGCCGCTGATCACGCCCGTGTAGATGTCGGTGCCGCTCGCCAGGTTCACCGTCAGCGTCGCCGCCAGCGTGCTCGTAACCTGCATCGTCACGTTCGCACCCGTCACCGAGTACAACCCGGCCACCGTTTGATTCTGACCGTTGAGATCGACAATCGCCGGCGAAACACTCGCGTTGTTGCCAAGGGCCAGCTTCGTTCCCACCGGCAACCGATCGGCGCCACCGGCAAGTCGCAGCGTACCAACCACCACCGTCGTATCGCCGAGATACGTGTTCGCGCCGCCGCTGACCACGACGACACCCGTCGTGTCGCTGCGCACCGTCAGACCACCCATCGCGCCGGCTTGTCCACCGCTGATCGCACCACTCAACGTCAGCGTCGCGGTGTTCGCCGCGCCCACGCGATTGTTGGTCGCCGCGTTGCCGACGATCACCGGGCCAGCCCAAGTGCTCGAGCCCGCAAAGCCGTGCAGCGCGCCCTGACTGTTCGTGCCACCCGTACCATTGATCGTGATCGTCTCGCCCGTCACCGTCACGGCATTGAGTTGCAACTGCGCATTACTCGCCACCTGCGTCGC
>NZ_JAMLFW010000005.1 GCF_024256385.1 Anatilimnocola floriformis | reverse complement strand
CACCATAAAGACACATCAGCGCGGACAACTTTGGTCGGAAATCCATCTAAAAGTAACCATTCACGCCAGCGACGCCGTCAGGGGACTTTTCTCTCCCCCCTCGCCCCGTTTCGGGGAGAGGGGTCGGGGGTGAGGGGATAATGCGCGAGTTTGACTCAATTTTCTGGCGAACTGGTCGGCAATCGATAGTGCGTACTCATTAGCAGACTCTCGCTTCGGTTCACCCCTCACCCCCAGCCCCTCTCCCCGAAGCGGGGCGAGGGGAGCAGGACAGGAATGCGTGAACGGTTACCCGGGCGGGCGAGGAGCCCAACTGCTCCGCGCTTCGGGCTTCCTTCGATCCGCTTGAAAGGCTATTTTTCACACGCCTTGAAAACCCCGCGAAAGGATTCGCTCATGCCGCGCCTGACGGTACTCATTCCCTGCAAAGACGAACGCCGCAACATTCTGGCGTGCATCGAGTCGGTCCGCGCGATTGCCGACGAAATCCTGATCGCCGATTCGGGCTCAACCGATGGCTCGCTCGAAATGATCCGGGCCGCCGGCGGTTGCCGGATCATCGAGCGGGAGTACGTGAACTCGGCCGATTTCAAGAACTGGGCCATCCCCCAAGCCAAGCACGAGTGGGTGCTGGTCGTCGACGCCGACGAACGGGTCACGCCGGCGCTCGCCGCCGAAATCAAAACGCTCCTCGCCAGCGAACCGGCGCAGGACGGCTACTGGCTGCGGCGGGATTTCTTCTTCCTTGGCCATCAAGTGAAGCACGGCTGCTTCGACACGGCCAAGCTCACGCGACTCTTCCGCCGTGACTGCCGTTACGCGGTTCGCCGAGTCCACAGCGACATCGTGGTGCCGAGCGGCAAGATCGCGCCCCTCACGCATCGCCTGCAACACTTCACCGCCAACGACCTGGGCCACTTCGTCGACCGTCAGCATCGCTACGCCAACTGGTCGGCGGAAGACAGCTTCGAAAAAGGCAAACGCGTCGGCATCTTAAAAATGCTCACTCACGCGCCGCTGCGGTTCCTGCAGAACTACATTTTCCGCGGCGTCTTCCTCGACGGCGCCCCCGGACTCGTCGTCTGCGGCTTGATGGCGTACTACACGTTTTTGAAAGACATCAAGCTCTGGGCGCTGGCCAACGATCGCTCAGCCGATGCCGAACAGATTCACGCGCCGCCAGCAGTTGAGGTTCCGGCGTTAGCCGGCAGCAGCGCAACTCGACTCTCCAAAGCCGCGTGAAGTCTGCCATGAAATTCAACCTGCGAGAACTGTTCGGCGTGACGTTGCTCGTTGCCGTGCTCTGCGCATGGTGGTTGGATCATCAGCGGTTGCAGTCACGCCGCGATCAGCTTGAGTCGGAAGCGACGTTACACAAGCAGGCCCGGTCCATTCAAGTGGAACGGGATAGGGCCATCATCAACTCGCTGAAAGTGCGGTTAACGCGGCTTACGGAAGAGTTGGCGGAAACGACTCAGTCGATGGAAACCACTCAGTCGGATATTTCCGGCAGAATCAAATTTCCCTTTAACCAAGCCGGTGTGCCGAACTCGGGCAAATGAACAAGTCACTCGCTCCTCTCATCATCGCCATCGTGGTTCTGCTCCT
Organism: Anatilimnocola floriformis; assembly: GCF_024256385.1. NCBI lineage: Bacteria > Pseudomonadati > Planctomycetota > Planctomycetia > Pirellulales > Pirellulaceae > Anatilimnocola > Anatilimnocola floriformis. Next base: position 67,813 of record NZ_JAMLFW010000005.1, on the reverse strand, counting down.
GCCAGTGTTGTATGCAGGGAGCTATTTCGCGATGGTCATACCCTTCCGCCTGGACGAGGCGACGATGAAGGGTTCTCGGGCTGGAAAGGCCTACTCCTATGGTTACTGCTATCGCTTTGGCGATGAATATGCAGCGATGTTGTTCTGGCCGTTAGAGCAGATTGATCAGCGAACCAGACCCGCGCAATGGTGGCATGACGCGCAGCTGATTGAAGTTGGATATCCGTAGGCTCTGCGGAATAGTATCAGCAGCTTCGGCCAGCGCTGCAGTGCCGCCGGCCGAAGACGCGTTCTTTCGCGGAGCGAAAGACGACTTTAGTTGATCGCTGCGTTCGTATTCACTGGCGGCGTCACCGGATCCGCAGGCGTCACTGGATCGGGATTCACTTCGGCCTTCTCAGGCAAACGAATCTCGGCGATCAGCGATTTTTGATCCTGATAGAAGATCCAGACGCGGCCCTTGCCGTCGCGATCGGCTTGCAGCACTTGCTTCACCAGGTTTTGATTGCGAGCCTTGCTCACGATCAGGAACCGAGTGTTCGATTGTTGCAGCCGAGCCAGCCAGCTCGGATCGCCACTGAAGATCTTTACGTATTCATCCCACGTCTCTTTGTTCGTCAGATGCACGTGCGAATAGACGAGCGGCTTCATCTCGCCGTTGGTTTGCCAGATCAAGTAATCAGCCCAGTCCATCGGCGAGGCAAACGTGCCGGTCAGTTCGCGGCGGGTCACTTCATCGGCGACGTAGATCGGCGTGTCGGTCACCAGGTTTTCGGCCGGGCCGCGCGAACGGCCCGCGATCACGCTGTATGACGGCGGCGCGAGGATCAACACCATAAACAGGAAGCCGACGGCGATCAGCGTCTGCATCGCGCTCGGTTCATCTTCCACTTCAGCCGGCAGCTCTTGTTTGACGCGATACGCGGCCCAGAAGGCGGCGATGTGCGGCACAATCACCCACGGGCAAACCAGCGCCCACCAGGCCAACATGCGGATGGCGCTCAGCGTCAGCAAACCGAAGAACGCGAGCAGCAGCAACTCGTAAGCAGTCCACTTGCGCGGGCTGAACTTGAACAACAGGCCTGTGGCGATCGTCGAGGCGATCATCAGCACGCCCGTCAAGCTGTTCGGCGTGAGGGCTCGCCATTCGGAGATGTATTGCAGCGCGGCGTGTTCGCCGAAGAAGATCGTGCGGAGAAGCAGCAGCGGACCATGCGGGTTCAAAAAGGTCGCCACGGTGGCAATCGTCACGGCCAGCCAGACGCGCGACAAACGCGTGTCGACTTTCACCTTGGCAAAATCACCGCCGGCTTCTTGCCAGATTTCATAAGTCATGCCGACCGCGAACAAGCCGAGGATGGCGATCCCCATCAGCACACTGCCGTGCAAATTGGCCCACAGGGCAAACAGCACAGGCAACCAAAACAGCGGCGAACGGCTGGTGAGCAACTTGCTGCAGGCCAGCAACGCGAGCGCGGCGCCAAGCATGCCGAAGAGCTGCGGACGAATCGTCCCCACAATCGGCAAGCCGAGTGCGAACATCAAAATGCCTGCCAGCCAGGCGACGGTCCCGGTCGTTTGCCGTTTGGCAACCGCCACCATCAACACCACACCCGTCAGCGCGACAAGCAGGCAATGACCGAGGGCCAGCCCTTCGTTGCCGAAGTGCGTTTGCACTTCGTAACCGATGACCTGCGACAGCCAGGCCGAGTGCAACATCGGTTGATTGGTTTGCACCGCGGCAAACGGATCCGCCGTCGGCAGCGAAGCGTGCTCCACGATCCAGCGACCAAAGTCGAGATGGCCCCACAGATCGGTGTGATTCAGCCGATTAAAACCGGTCAGCAAAAACAGCACGCCGGCGGCCATGATGCCGAACAACAGCGACTTGCTGGTGTTGGGGAACCACGGAGACGTGAGGTTATCGCGAGTGATGCAAGCCGGCACTTCGGGTTCGGTAGTCATCGGTAGTCTGCAGTTGAAAGTTTGGAGTTCGAAGTGTTCTGAGGAAGCCCGACGCGTAAGCGAGGGAGCATCGGGTACCAACGTCGGTCGCCGCTTCACCCTCGCTTACGCGTCGGGCTACCTGCGGCAACGGCGTTGCCGGCTTTAGTTGCCGGTCGCTTTTTCCACGGGCTGTCCCGCTTTCCAGGCGGTGTACGGATCGATGCTCCGCCACATGCAGAGCGCGCGGGCCGCGTGCGTGTAGGGGCCGTATGCGCTGAGGAGTTCCTTCTCGTCCATTTCGGTCAACGTGTGCACCAGCCATTGGCCGGCGCGAACGATCGTTTCCCGCGGCGGTTGAATTTCATCGGGCGCGAGGGCCAGCCATTCCAGCTGATGGCCCGTCACGAGCAGTTTGTCGTGCAGCGAAGCCTTTTTATCGGCTTGCGAACCGGGCCCCGACGGCCAGGTTCGAGTCCAGTAGCCTTCGGGATGTTGCGACGAAACGAGCAGATCGGCGCAACGCTTCATGTGCTGCAACACGGCCCGCTTCGTGCGCGGCTGCAGAGCCTTTGCTTCTTCATCGGCGCGGTAAAGGACCACCAGCGCTTCGAGCCGGTGCAGACCATTGCAGGGGCCGACATCGAGCGGCTTGTCGATCAGCTCTTTCACGAGCATATTCGTATCGATTCGCGAGCCGAACTTGTTCTTCCACTGCCGCAACGGGAAGACGTAGCGGGCGTACACGATCGAGGTCCATTCGTATTCATGCCGCTCGAGATGAAAGCGGCGGAGCGAATCGTTCAGCAGTTCGCCGACGGTAGCATTGTCTTTGGGGTCACGCAGTAAGATCGGCGTATCGAGCGAAGTGCCTGTTTCGGCCAGCGTAGCGAGCAAGTCGTCGATGTGATAACTCGACGAGGCCCGATGATCGGGTTGTTCGTCGAACGAGCGCACATCGAGACCATCGCGGCCGTAGTAAAACAGCGGCGGCGCCTTTTCACCGGCGTACTTGCGGAAGACCTTGTCATCGAGAAAGTACTGCCGCAGCTCTTCGCCGCTCGGCGTTTTGCCATCTTGAAAATCGGCCGTCGTTCCCCACAGGCGGAGCGCGTGAACGAAGTTGTTCGTCATCTGCTCTTTGTCGGTCGGCGGCTTCACGCGATTGAGCACTGCCGTCAGCTGCTCATCGGTGGCGACCCGCGGCTCGACGAACCGCGGCGCGATCACGCAGGGAGTCGCTTGCGGCGGCTGAATGCGAGTGGCAACCGGCCGCACGATCGCATAGCGATAGCCGACCAGCGCGACGAGCAGCAGCGCGGGAGGAATGATGAACTGAGTGAGCCGTTGCCCCAATGTCGCTGCGGGTGCGCAGGTTGTCATGGTCTGGTGACCTTGCAATGCACGGAATGACCTCGGAGCGCGGCGGTAGCGCACGAGCGCGCTATCGTTGCTCCTGAGGAAACATAGGTCACGAAACGGGCGAGAAAGCCGCGAAATGGTGCCGGATATGCCTAGGATGCGGGTGAAGACGCCGCGAAAAATTAACCAACTCTGCACACCACGCCAAAGCCCGGCCGGCAGAAATTGGTCATACTGAGCACACCCAGGACGACCGGGCGGCGTCAGGGAAGTTCATAGCCGGGGTTGTTTCTTCCGAACCACGAGTTTGCCCATGATCCTCGCACGCCGAATTTTGATTTCGCTGATCATCTTGTTGCTCATCGCGCCGCCGGCTCACGCTTGGAATGCCGTGGGTCATTCGGTGATCGCCAAGATCGCTTATGCCCGGCTCACGCCGGCCGAGCGGCAAAAGGTGTTTGATGTGCTCAAACAGCATCCGCACTTCAAGGATTATCTGAATGCCGATGTGCCGACCGGCGCCGATGAACAGGAATGGGCCTTCATGCGAGCAGCGGTGTGGAGCGATTGGGTGCGGCCGCCGCGCAATTTCCAGGGGAAGCCCGAAGATCATCCGATCCACAAGTTCCATCGCAGCACGTGGCATTACATCAACTATCCGTACAAAAAAGGTCAGACCGATCTCACACTCGGCGAACCGCTGAAACAACCCTTCAACGCCGAGCAGCAGATTCCGCTGTCGGTGAAATTTGCGAAGGCAGGCGCGGGCGAAGATTCCGGCGCCGCTGCCGGCGTGACCGCGGAACAGAACCGCGCGGTTCGCACTTGCTGGGCCTTTCATCTCATCGGCGACATTCATCAGCCTTGCCACGTCACCGCCTTCGTCGATCCCGATCGGCTGCCGCTCGGCGATGAAGGTGGCAACAAGACTTCACTGCGCGTCGATATCGGCGCCGAACCAACCAAGCTCCACACGCTGTGGGACGCCATGCTCGGCACCGATGCCGATCCCGAAAGCATCGCCGACCTCGGCGCGTCGCTGCTGAAGGATCCCGCCCTGCAGCCCGACAAAATTCCCGAAGCCGCCAACGGCGACGTGAAGGCCTGGGTACAAGAAAGCTACAAGCTCTCGGTCGCGGCCGCTTATCTCAACGGCGAACTGCCGATCGTGCTGTGGGACGACTACAAGTCCGGCGTGGTGCCGATTCAAGATGTGCCCATCCTGCCGATCGGCACGGAAAAGAAAGCCCGCGCCATCGCCCGCCGTCAGGCCGTTGTTGCCGGCCAGCGATTGGCAGATAAGTTGCGCGAAGTGATTGCGGAGTAGAAGTGCCCGCGGCAAACAGCTCGCCACTGACAAGAACTGTCACGTGGCGCATTCATCCCTCGGGTGAGCTACAACTGCGGTCAATCCTCTCTTGGCCCACACCGCGACTTACCTCGGGATTTTCTTGCCATGTCGAACTTACTGCGAATTCCTGCGCTCGATGCTGCGCGCTTGCAACTTCAATTTGCTCCCTTGCCGCGCGAAGGAGGCTTTCCGCGCAATTGGCGGCATGCCGATTTGAACTCGACCAATGACGGCTGGTGGCAGATCGATCTGTCGTCGCTGCATCTGCCCGATGGCGAGTACGAGTATGAGTTTCTGCTTGAGCGATCGGGCCAGGCAACGATCACCGTTCCCGATCCGTACGCCGAGGAGCTGACGCGGTTCTCTGGTTATCGCGGCGTGTTTTACATTCGCAACAATCATCGCCATCGGCCTGGTTTTGACTGGCGCGGCGAGATGCCCACCGGAGGTTTACCGCAGAACAATCAGCTGGTGATTTATGAACTGCCGATGCGCTGGGCCGATCCGGGCGAGGATGGCTTTGATCGGCAGGTCGGGCTCGGCACGTTTGACAAGACGCGGTTCGAGATGCTCGACAAATACATTCTGCCGCTGGGAGTGAATTGCATCGAACTGCTGCCGATTCAGGATTCGGCCGACACGCTCAACTGGGGCTACGGCACGCGGTTTTTCTTCGCGCCCGATTACGACTTGGGCGAGCCTTTTGATCTGAAGAGCTTCGTGCACTACTGCCACACCAAGGGAGTGCGCGTGATTATGGACGTGGTGATGAACCACGGCCGCAAGTGCCCGCTGCAGGACCTGGCTTACGATTGGTTCTTCCTCTACAGCGGTGACGAGGAGAAAGATCCCAACGGTGACGGCCGGCCGGACTGGGGCGGCAAAGCGTTTCGCTATCGCACGCAGCGCGGCGGTGCGTTTCAGGCCCGCAACTTTCAGTTCGGCATGGCCGAGTTCTTCGTCAAGGAATATCACGTCGATGGTTTTCGCCTCGATGAGTTCAAGGGGATCGATAACTACGACTTCATTCAAGACTTCACCGAAAAAGCGCACGCGGTGAATGACCAACTCTTTGCCGGCAGGCCGTTCATCGTCATCGCCGAAGACTCTTGGCGGCGGGCGGGAATCACCGGCGCGAATCATCGCGGCCGGCGCGTGGTCGACAGCATGTGGGACTTTCATTTTCGCGATACGCTCCGGGCGCTGGTCTCGAACACGCTGGGGACGAAGCTCGGCGAGCACTCGCGCAGTGTGCGCATGAAACAATCGTTGATGGCCGCTCGGCCCGATGTTTTTTCGCCCGATGAACGCCCGAATCGGGTCTTTTGGGATCTGGCCAATCGTGTGGCCTACTGCACGTCGCACGATATCGAAGCTGATCACGAGCAGCGGCTGCTCGACTATTACCTGCAAAAATTGACTGGCGAGCGGCGCGATCCGAATTCGCGGATCGGCCTGGCTGGGATTGCCTTTGAGCAGGTGATAACGACGTTCGCGCTAACGCTCACTGCGGCGGGCATTCCGATGTTTCTGGCCGGCGAAGAATTTGCCGATCTGCACGACATCGACAACCGCAATTGGCGGCTGAAAATGTCGGACCCGGTTGATTGGTATCGCCGCGCCGAACCGGGGCACGCCGAAGTGTTGAGCCGCGTGACCAATCTGATCCAATTGCGAAAATGGCACGGCGCCCTGCAGCGCAACGAAGTGGAGTTCTTCGGCTTTAGCTCGGGCAATCCCGGCTTTCACCCCGAGTTTGACGGCAACGACGGCGAACGCCTGCTGGCCTATTGCCGCACCGGTGGCCGCGGCCTGGGGAGCAACGATCAGGTGATCGTGGTGGCCAATCTCAGCGGCCGTGATTACCCGCACATCGACGTTGCCTGGCCCTGGGGCTATCGGCCGTCGCTACGCGAACACGGCGGCGTGGGACAGGACCTGCCATACATTACGGGCGGCACGGCCGGCTTTGGCTTGAAGCCGTTTCAGGCTCGAGTTTTTGCCGTGTGAACCTGCCGACCGGCAGACTTGTCCTGGCTTGCATGTTTACCCACGACGAGCCCGAGCTGATTCACGAAATCCCTTTCCGCACCTCGGGTTCGTCCGGGCCGCGGAATCGGCGGCTCCCTGTCTACACAGTGCGCTACGAGAATTCTGCAGGCCCGCAACCCACTATTCTCGCCACGGCAGATCTGCAAGGACGGGAAAAAGAATCGACCAATCGCTTGCTCGGCGAACTCTTGGCGGATGAAATCGAACGGCTGCAGCAGGCTGAGGATTTGCCGGCGCTTGATCTGTGTCTGCTCTGCGGCGATTTCTATGACTACCCGGATCTGAACAAACTGGGCGGCACGGGCGATGTAACGAGCGCGTTCAATGCCCTGGCGCGCATCGCCAGCGAAACTGCAGCGGTGCTGGGAAATCACGACGAGCTCAACCCGCATGAACTGCTCACGGAAGTCCGCGTGCTCGACGGCAAGACATTCCACAGCCGATCGTTCACGATCGGCGGCGTCTCCGGAATTCTCGGCAACCCGCGTAAGAACAATCGGAAGACGGAAGAAGAGTTCCTCACGGCGATCGAGCATTGCACCGACCGCTGCGCGAATGTGCTGCTATTTCATCAGGGCCCGCAAGGAAACGGCCCGCAGCAAGCCGGCCTCGACCTGATCAATGCAGCGCTAGAGCCCTGCCGCGACCTGCTCGTCCTCTGCGGTCATTGCCACTGGGACGAGCCGTTTCATCAAGAGGGGCAGAATCTGTTCTGCAACGTCGACGGCAGGGTACTGATATTCCTGCCTAGATAGAATAGGAGACCAGAGCTAGCAGAGATCAGAGATTAGGCATCGTCCTAACCTCTAACCCCTATGCCCTTCGTCTCTTCCCCTTACTTCAACTTCTTCAGCTGAATGTCCTTGAACTGCACGGTCATCGGCGGACCGGCGTGCAATTGCAGGGCGAGAATGCCGCTGGCCTTGGCTTTGCCTTCTTGGTTGTCGGTCACGTCGATCGTGGTGTGGCCGTTGATCTTGTGCACCAGGTGCGGACCCTTGGCGGTGATTTCGAACGTGTTCCAGTCTTCCTTCTTCACGCTGGCAAGGAATTCCTTGTTGTCGACAGTCGGTTCGCTGGCGACGGTCTTCTTGCCATCGCTGGCGATTTCGACCTTCTGGGTCCGCTGAGCGAGAATGCCGCGGCCACCTTCTTCGTACAGGATGCCGATGTAGGTGTCGCCGGCTTCGAAGTCGGCCTGGTAACCGTTGACGACGTGGTTCCCCTTGTCGACGCTGCGATATTGAATGCCGCTGTTACCGCCGACGATCTTGAACTGCAACTTCAATTCGAAGTCGCCGATCTCGCCACCCTGCCAGATGAGAAACGTGTTGCCCTTGGTCGGGTTTTCTTTGGTGGTCTGACCAGTGATCGTGCCGTCCTTCACCGACCAGAAAGCGTCGTTGCCCTTCCAACCTTCGAGAGTCTTGCCATCGAAGATCGATTCTTGAGCAGAGGCAATCGTGCAGGAAAGCACAAGCAACAAAGCAAATGGGGAGAGTTTCATAGAGGCCTTTCGAGGAATGCAAAAAGTAAATCGCAGAATGGAGAATATAGTTCAGCCAATCGGCGAAGTGAACCATGTCGGCAGGATCGCGTAGCACGAACCCCTAGGTTCGTGCTACGTCGCCCTGCATCATTCCACCGTCTTCAAATACTCCAACAAATCCACCATCGCGGCCCGATCGATCTGCTTCTCCAGCCCCACCGGCATCAGCGATTGGCCGGTGCTTTTCAGACTTTCGATATCAACGCGGAGAATCGTTTCGCTGACGTTCTCTTGCTTACGCAGCGTCACGCTGGTTGCCGTTTCGGCGCTAAGAATGCCGCTCAACGATCGGCCGTCGGTCGTCAGCAGCAGATAGTTGAGATACTGCGGATTCACCTCGCGATTGGGATCGAGCACGTTTACCAAGATCGCTTCCGCCCCGCGGTTCTTCATAGCCGCCAAATTCGGGCCGATCTCGTGACCGATGCCTTGCAACTTGTGACAGGCCGCGCAGTTCTTTTTGAAGATCTCTTTGCCGCGAGTGGCATCGCCCGTCTCTTTGAGTACCGAATAGTAGCTGTTGAGGACATCTCTACGATACGGCGTGAGGTCGGACTTGCTGATCTTTTGAATCCGTTGATCTACTCTTGAAACGAGAGTTTCCTTGAGCATTTTCAGGCGTGTAGCATCCAGTTCGAGAGCCGGCACGGAATTGTTTTCGATGGCCTCGAGCAACTTCAGCGACCATGAGTATCGAGAAAGGAGCAAATCCAGGCTTCGGCTTTTCATCGACGGCGTAAGTTGTTCGTAGCGAGCAACGAGAAGATCGGCGATTGGTGGCGCATCGAAGTAGCCGAGCAACGTGAGCGCAGCCGATTGCACTTCAGCAGGTTCGGCCGGTGAGATGAGTTGCGCGACGACAGGCTCCACTTGCGGAAACGCAGCGAGTCTCAGCTGCTGCAAGCTGGCAACGCGGTCGCTGGGCTCTGCTGCACGATTGCGGGCATTCTTGGCAGCGTCTGCAATCATTTCCTGCAGCCATTCATCGGCTTTGCCGCCGGTGGCTTTGGCGAGTTGCCGGGCGAGAGGTGAATCCTGTCGGGCTGCCAGAGCTTCGACGCCGACAGGGACAAGAGATGACTTTTGTTCGGACCAACGGGCGAGAATCTTGATCGCGATGGCAACATCGGCTGGATGCTGCTGCTTGCCGATCTGACGGAAGAGGGTCTGCATCAATTTCACATGACCTGTCTTGGAAGACAGCTTGACGGTGTCTTCCTCGGCAATCTTCTCCAGCAACAGGCCAGCGCCATCGGCAAACGAAGACAAGAGGGCGGTCTGATAACCCTCGCCCCCCAAATAATCGCTGTTGACCGCCGCAATTCGTTCCTCCACCGGCAGATATCCCAGCGTGAAGTATTTCTGTGCGCGCACCTGGGAATCGAGGAGGTGATCATTGTGACGCTGTGGATTGGCAATCGCTTGCCGGATTCGCGCCGAATGAAGATGTCCTTCCGCCAGCCGATAGGCATGTTCCCGCAGGCGTGGATGCGAGTCTTCGAGCCGATCTCGCACTAAGCTCTCCGACAACGCTCCGAATTTTTCCAGCAGATAGAGGATGCGGGGGTAATTGGCAGGTTGGTCTGCCTTGCGCTCGGCTGCCAAAAGTTGCTCGATAATCTCCTTCCCCTCGCGATCCTTCCGCTCGCACAGCAGCCGGGCCGCGGTTTCTCGGTGCCAGCCGTTGGGGTGATGCAGGGCGGCGGCCAGGTCGGCCACCGACGCCTGACCGAATTTGGGCAAGGATTTTCGCAGCTGGGAATTCACGTGAAACACGCGATAGATCCGTCCCTGATCGCGACCACTGGTGAGATCGAGATGTTTCTTCAGGATCGGTGGGATGCTCTGAGGGTGCTCGATCGTCTCGCGGTACATGTCACAGATATACAAACAGCCGTCCGGCGCATTGGCAAATTGCACTGGGCGGAACCAGGTGTCGCGCGAGGCCAGAAACTCCTTGTCTCTTTCGATGCGCGAAGCGCGGAAATCGCCTCCGGAAAAAACAAGTTGCTTGCGATGCACGATGTTGCTGCCGACATCGCCGACAAATGCCTGACCGACCATCTCGGGCCACGCGTCGCCGTTGTAGATCGTCAAGCCCGTGGCACTGGTGAAATAACCTGCCGGCCGGCCACCACCTTCGACAATGCCCGGCACGATTTTGTTGGCGCGCAACCGGGTGCGCACGATCCGCCACGGTTCCACCGGGCTGATGCGAAAGACATCGGCTTGCGGACCATCGGTGGCAATGCTCCGGCGAACCTGGCCCACGGCCAGATACGGATTGCGCGAGAGATAGCGATCTTCGTAGAGAATGGCTTGAATATGATCGCTGTTGCTGCAGACGAATCGATTTCCCCAAATGTCCGTCGTTGCCCCGTGCTGACCACCGCCGCTGATCGCGGCAAGATCCATGGTCTCCGGATCGAACGACAAATCGCGCCCGCGGAGTGACAAAGCCTTGCCGTTCGGATCGTCCGGCTTTCGCAATTCGGCGCCGCTGCTGCTAATGGCTGCAGTAATACGATTATCGAGCGACCACTGAAACGTATTCACCAGGCCTTGCACATTACTCGTCTCAAAACCGGTGAGCACGACTTTCTTGACGTCCGCTTGGCCGTCGCCGTTCGTATCTTTGAGATAGAGCAAGTCGGGAGCATCGGCGACGAACACGCCGCCGCGCCAGCAATGAATGGCCGTCGGCCACAGCAAGCCATCGGCGAAGGTCGTGCTCTTGTCGAACTTGCCGTCGTCATCGGTATCTTCGAGCAATTGAATTCGGCTGAGCTTTTCTTCGCGGTTCTCCGAATAGCCACGCATTTCGACGACGAACATCCGGCTGTTCTCGTCGAAGCAGATCGCAATCGGATCGGCGACAAGCGGCTCGGCGGCCACTTGTTCCAATCGAAAACCAGGAGCGATTTCAAACGACTTCATGGCCTCGGCTGGCGACAGCGGCGCTGTTCGCGGCAGTTCGGCGGCGTAGTCCTTGTCGAGCGTGTCAGGAGCGACGGGCTTTGGTTCTTGAGCCATCACATCACTGACGATGACGAAGCTACACGCGATCGCGTAGAGCAAACGGCGAAACGAAAGATGCGACATGGCAGTGCCTTTTTGTTGAAATAGCTCGGGCATCTTCGCCCGATTAGCACGGGATTTCAACCAAATTGCGCGCGGTTAGAATGAGAGGCATGAAAGTTTACGGACAACGAGAAAAGTCGGCGCGGCGAATCGCGCAAATCAACGGCTGGATCGTGCTGTGCGGTTTGGCGCCTGGCTTGTTATTGTTTGGTTTGAATACGTTTTTTGAGCACCCATCTATCAGCACGTGCCTCGGGGGAGTGGCGGCTCCCCTGGTAATTGCCGGTCTCGCTTGGCGGTGGATTCGATGGGGAAGAGGACTGATCTAAGTGCATGCACTCGTCACCGGCGCCAACGGGTTTCTCGGCCGCTATATCGTCGAACAACTGATCGCCCGCGGCGATCGCGTGCGCGCCCTCGTGCGGCGCGATACTCCCGAATTGACCGCGCTCGGCGTCGATCTCGCCCGCGGCGACGTGCGCGAGTTGCCGTCGGTGGTGAAAGCCGCCGCAGGTGTCGACGCGGTGTTTCACGTCGCTGCGATCGCCGGCATCTGGGGGAAGCTGCGCGATTACTGGGATGTGAACGTCAACGGCACGGCTAATGTGCTGGAGGCTTGTTACGTCAATAAAGTGAAAAAGCTGATCTACACCAGCAGCCCGAGCGTGACTTTTGCCGGTGGCGATCAGTGTGGTGTCGATGAGAGCGTGCCGTATCCGCAGAAGTTTCTCGCGCACTATCCCCACACCAAAGCCATCGCCGAAGAACTGGTGCTCGATCCTAATTGTCAGGATATTCTCACCGTGGCGCTGCGGCCTCATTTGATTTGGGGGCCTCGCGATCAGCATCTCATTCCGCGGCTTCTCGCGCGGGCTCGCAGCGGCAAGTTGCGTTACGTCGGCGATCGCCACAATCAAGTCGATGCAGTGTATGTAGAGAACGCCGCGACGGCCCATCTGCAAGCTGCCGACGCCCTCAAGCCGGGCTCGCCCGTTTGCGGCAAGGCGTATTTCATCACCAACGACGAGCCGGTGAACTGCTGGAACTGGATCGACCAGATCATGTCGCTCGCACACTTGCCGCCGGTACGAAGAGGCATCAGCACCCGCGGCGCGTATGCCGCCGGCGCGCTGCTCGAAGGGCTATGGACGCTGCTCCGCCGCACCGACGAGCCGCGAATGACGCGGTTCCTCGCGCTGCAGCTCGGCACTTCGCACTGGTTCGACATTTCGGCGGCGAAGCGCGATTTTGGTTACGAACCCAAGATCACGATGGCCGAAGGGATGCAACGGCTGGCGCTGTCGCTGCAAACACCTGCCGCGCCGGCCCATCGTTAATTTTCCCCGCTGCGGGAAATTGCCGTCCTTGCTATGCAGCCGAAGCGCGTATAATCATTCGTTTTCCTGTTCCGAAAATCACTTGCCTTGGGGACTGCCTGAGATGCTGAAAGATGCCGTGGAGCGTTGGACCATTACCGATGCCAGCGAGCTGTACGATGTGCCGCGCTGGGGTAAGGGCTATTTCTCGATCAACGCCCAAGGGCACATGGCGGTCCATCCCAACAAGGACCCCAACATCAGCATCGACATGAAGGAGCTCGTCGACCGGCTGCAGCTGCGCGGCCTCGATTTGCCGATTCTGTTGCGCTTCAACGGCATTCTCAAGGATCGCCTCCGCGAGATGCACGATGTCTTCGCCCAAGCCATCAAAGAGCACGACTACAAGGGTCGCTACGTTTGCGTTTACCCGATCAAGGTAAATCAGCAGCGGCACGTCGTCGAACAAGTCGTGCAATACGGCAAGCCTTACGGCTTTGGTCTCGAAGCGGGTAGCAAGCCCGAGCTCCTCGCCGTGGTCGCGATGACCGACGCCGTCACGCCGATCATTTGCAACGGCTTTAAGGATGCCGAGTTCATCGAAATGGCGATGCTCGCGCAGAAGATCGGCCGCAATGTGATTCCGGTCGTCGAGAAGTACACCGAGCTCGCGCTCATTTTGAAATACGCCGAAAAAGTCGGCGTGCGGCCGCAGATCGGCATGCGCATCAAGCTCGCCGCCAAGGGCTCGGGCCGCTGGCAATCGTCGGGCGGGTTCCGCAGCAAGTTCGGTCTGACCGTCGGTGAAATCTTGAAAGCGGTCGAAGAGCTGAAGAGCCGCGACATGCTCGACTGCTTCAAGCTGTTGCACTTCCACCTCGGTAGCCAGATCACCAACATCCGCCAGATCAAGGGCGCGATGACGGAAGCCGGCCGGGCGTATGTCGATCTGATCAAGCGCGGCGCGGGGCTCGAGTACCTCGACGTCGGCGGCGGTCTGGGCGTTGATTACGACGGCAGCCAGACCAATTTCGAATCGAGCATGAACTACACGTTGCAGGAATACGCCAACGACGTGGTATATCACCTGCAGAACGTCTGCGACGAAGCGCAGGTGAAGCATCCCAACATCATCAGCGAAAGCGGCCGAGCGGTTGCTGCGTATCACGCGGCTCTCGTCTTCGGCGTGCTCGGCGTTTCGGGCCAAGGAAACCCTGGGCCGAATGGCAGCGAAGAGCATTTGCCAGAGATCACGGAGCAGTCCGAACAGCCGTTGCACGACTTGATGGATACGTACAAAGGCGTGACCGCGCGCAACGTGCTCGAGAGTTTCCACGACGCTCAGCAGGCGATGGACGTGTCGATGACCCTCTTCGGCACGGGCTACCTATCGCTCGAACAGCGGTCCGTCGCCGAGACGATGTTCTGGGCCATCTGCCGCAAGATTCGCCGTTTTGCGGAACAGCTCGACTACATGCCGGAAGAGCTCGAAGGGCTCGACCTGATGCTCAGCGATACGTATTTCTGCAACTTCAGCCTGTTTCAATCGATGCCAGATAGCTGGGCCATCAAGCAGTTGTTCCCGGTCATGCCGATCCATCGGCACACCGAACGCCCGACCCGCCCCGCGGTCCTCGGCGACATCACCTGCGACAGCGACGGCAAGATCGATCAGTTCATCGACCGCCGCGACGTCAAACGGACGCTGCTGCTCCATACCTACGACGGCCAGCCGTATTACCTCTCCACGTTCCTCATCGGTGCCTATCAAGAAATTCTCGGCGACTTGCACAACCTCTTCGGCGACACCAACACGGTGCACGTCGACGTCGGCTCGAACAACGAAGTCATCCTCGAAGCCATCGTGAAGGGTGACACCGTCCGCGAAGTGCTCGACTACGTCGAGTTCGACCACAGCGACCTCGTCACCCGCCTGCAAACCGCCGTGGAAACGGCAGTCCGCGAAGGCCACCTTAGTTACCAAGAAGCAGGCCGCTTCCTAAAGTTCTATGAGGATGGGCTGAATGGCTATACGTATCTCGAAGAACCAGGGGACTAGTCGGAAACCACCAATCGCCACCGCCGCAGAGGCGGTGGCGGTTATTTCGCTGCTCCCTTCGCCTTCTTCTGCTTCTGATACTCCGCCGCGGCCAGGTACCTGCCGTAGTAGTTTTGGATCGCGCTGATCAGCGATGTTTGGCGGGCGAATTCAGAAATGGGGAGCGTTAGCGACTGTTTCCGCCCATCGTTGTAGTCGATCTTCAGTACGTTGTTTTCGAGCAAGAGGCCGGTGATTTCGGCAAAGCGAATTGGGGCCGGCCAGTTCGCGCGTTTGAACTTTTCGTGATCGAGCGACAAATCACCTTTGCGGCTGGTGAACGTCTCGGGCGGAAAGGTTTGCTCGACGATGGCCCGTTCTTCATCGGTTTCGGGCAAAAAGCGGTAAGGGAGCGACTGCTCGTGGATCGCGCAAAAGCGATCTTCGTATGCTTTCCACTGTTCTGCTTCCAGCGGTTCCGCGGCTGGAATGGTGCGATACCATTGGCCGTCGCCGGGCGTGGTCAGCAACGCCTGAGTATCGGCCGAATCGAGTTGCATGCCGAGGGCGGCGAGTCGCTGTTCGAGCGGTGGATGCGAGTCAAATGGATGGGCCGGGGCTAGTTCGCCGATGTCGGTGCTGCTCGCAAATTTCGACGCATATTCGTGAAATCCACGTTCGATGCGTTCGCAAACATTGATGTTTTCCAGTGCCCGCTCTTGTTCGAAGAGTTCCGCTTCGATTCCTGACCAATACTTCGAATAAGCCACCGTGCGGAGCAGTGCGCCGGCGGCATCGCGCGGCGAAGTCGCTTCCATGGCGACGCGATCGGCGCGAAATTCTCGCTGCCGGCTGAGCTTGCCCAGCGACAGCTGGAAGAGCGCGCGAAAGCAGAGCATGAACGAATAGATCGGCCAGGTCACAAAGCCATCGTGCAACGCTTTCAAATAGGTGTCGTACCGCACCAGCAGCGGTCCGATCTTCCGTGAGTAGAGCGTGTCCTGGCCGCTGAAGTGCGCCATCTCGTGCGCCAGCACCGCATCGGCTTCGCCGCCCTGCAGTTGCTTGAGCAGCGACAAACTGACGAACAGCGTCCTGCCGTGATACTCCTTGCCGCCGACAGTGACGGGGCGCTCGGTGACATAAAAATTATCGTCGATGCCCGCGATGATCTGATCGGGTGGTTCGGTTCCCACGCGGGCACAGATACGTTTCATTTCATCCCAAATCGGGCCGGCTGCGTCTTTTTCCAGCATTTGCCCCGGGACGACAAAGTCATTCTTCACGCGGCGAAAAATGGCAGCGATCACCAGGCACACCGCCACGACGGCCAGAATGCCGACCACAACGATCAGCTGCGGATAAAAACTGTTGGTCCACAGCGCTGTCATCCAATACGACAAGGCCACCAACAGCGTGCCTTGCGCGACCGCTTGCAGAGCTCCAAAGATCCGCAGTACATGCCAGCCCACCAGCAAGCTCAAGTACTGCGCGTAATGCGAGCGGAGCGAACATACCACGCAAATTCCCGCCACGACAAACACGCCGATTCCAAGCACGATCGACGCCCCCGCGATCAAGATCATCCAGCGAAACGTCGCGAAGTAAATCTTGAGGTTGCTGGGAACATCGCGGGCAAACTCCTCGTTCTGAACCAATCGAGAGAACGGCACCTTCGAGAAAAACTCAACCGCATTGGCCCGCCCTTCAGCATCAAGTCTTTGATCGGCTTGCACCTGGCTCAAGATCGTCTCTCGCATCATGCCGTCATAACGACTTTGCGCATGCCGAAAGAAGAAATAGCCGATGAGGGGAACAAGAAAGATGAGGAGCGCAGGGAGAACAAAGGTCTTGAAGAAGGGGAAGACCGTCGCGTTCTGATTGGCTGCGGGCATACGCTGTCCTTACTGGAGAGCCACTCCAGCTAAAGCTAGGAAAATACTATTTTGCGGCAGCATGCGCCGTCTCTTGCAAGAAGCGAGCGTAATCCGCATCCAGGCCGGCAATGAACTTATTGCCGACGCAACTCGTCTTGAAAAGCATCTCGTACCACACGCAAGCGCCCAGGTAGCGGCCCGCCGTGCTCGAGTGATGGCCGTCCATGCCGAGGGTGGTTTCGCCCTTGGCATCCTTGCTCCACTTGCGGCCGACGTGCAGTGAGTGCTTTTGGTCGGGGAGCTCAGGGGACTTGGCGGTCTTGGGATCGAACTTCGTGTCGGGTTTGTAGCCCCACTGCGCGTCGTTGTCGGCGGCCCAAAAAGCATCGCCAACAGGTATCAATCGCACGCCCAACTCACCGGCGACGGTGCGGTACGATTTGGCGAGCATCTCGTACATGTCCTTTTGCGTCTTCGGCTCGCCTTCCTTCGGCTTGGCAACGTTGAAGCGCGGATCGTCAACGCGATAAGCCCAGGTTTCGTGCAGCAGCAGTTCCGCATTCGGCGCGTGCTTTTTCACGTAGTCGCGCAGGTTCGTCGCAAACGGCTGATAGGTGTCGATGTTGTGGCTTTTGATGCTCGCCTGTTGAATCGTGACGAAGTCATACTTGTCCTCGCCGAGCAGATCCTTCAAGCCTTTGCCGTTGTATTGGCCAGCTTTATCGGTCGGGTCCTTCTCATTCAGCTGAGCGCGAGTCCAGTGCAGTTCCAGCGGACTGCCGCCGACAAAGGCCCCCTTTTGAATCAGCAAGTTCCCATCCGCTGCGGCCAAGTCATCGAGAAAGAAGGTCGCATCTTGCGAAAAGCTGTTGCCGATCGTGAAGAGGCGGACAGTTTTCTTCGGAGCAGGTTTCTCTTGGGCGCTGCTTATGGCGCAGGCCGATACCAATGCCAACAACATCAACGCGGTTCGACGAATCATTTGGTTATCTCGTTTATTACTTAGGCACAAAGCAGCGCAAACCCGGAGTACTGAGGAGAGGGAATTCAGATATTCATCATCGTATCTCGCCTCCCGCCTCTCGCACCTCGCCTCCCCCATCCCTCACGCCAGCACTTCCTTCACGACGCGCCCATGCACATCGGTTAAGCGAAAGTCCCGCCCGCCGTAGCGATAGGTGAGGCGTTCGTGATCGAGCCCCATCAGATGCAGCATTGTCGCGTGCAGATCGTGCGTGTGAACACGGCCGTCGATGGCTTCGTACCCGTAATCATCAGTCCGGCCGTAGGCGGTGCCACCTTTCACGCCGCCACCACACAGCCACATCGAATAACCTTTGTGATTGTGCCCGCGGCCGTTGCGAGTCGGATCATCGGGCGTGCGGCCGAACTCGCCACCCCACACGACGAGCGTATCCTTGAGCAAACCGCGCTGCTTGAGATCGGCCAGCAGACCAGCAATCGGCTTATCGGTCGCGCGGCTGTTGTTCCCCATGATCGCCTGCAAACTGCCGTGGGCGTCCCAGTCGCCATGCGTGATCTCAATGTACCGCACGCCCGCTTCGGCAAACCGCCGTGCGAGCAAACACTGCTTCCCAAACTCTGCCGTCGCCGGCTCATCGATGCCGTAGACCTTCAGCGTGTCTGCCGTTTCTTCCTTCGTATCGAGCACGCGTGGGAACTCGCTCTGCATCCGAAAGGCGAGTTCATACGCTTCAATGACTCCTTCGAGCTTCGGATTCACTTGCTGCGAAGCGAGAGCCTGGCGATTGAGCTCTTGCACCAGCGCGAGTTGCTCGCGCTGTTCGCCTGCCGTCAACTTCGGATTGGCCAAGTTGCTGACAACGGCTTGGCTGATTCCCTTGCCGTGCTCGCCGACCGGCGTGCCTTGATAAAGGGCGGGCAGAAACGCACTGCCGTACTGCCGCGCGGTACCGCTCTTCGGACTGATCGTCACGAAGCCCGGCAGCGATTGATTCTCGGTGCCTAGGCCGTACAGCGTCCAAGCGCCGACGCTCGGGCGGATGAATTGAAAGCTGCCGGTGTGGAGCTGATCGAGCGCCTGCGGATGATTCGGATTGTCAGTCAGACAGCCGTTGAGCAAGCACAACTCATCGGCGTGCTGAGCCACATGCGGAAACAGTTCGCTAACCCACAAGCCGCTCTCGCCGCGCTGTTTGAACTCCCACCGCGACGCCAGATACTGCAAATTTGGATTCTTGTGCGACGGCTTCCCGTCATCGGCTTGCAACTTGGGTTTGTAGTCAAACGTCTCGACATGCGTCGGCCCGCCATGCATGCACAAAAAGATGATCCGCTTGGCCCGGGCCGCAAAGTGCGGCTCCTTCGGCGCGAGCGGACCTTTCTCGGCAACGAGCTTATTCGCGCGGGCTTCCTCACCGCACAAGCCAGCAAACGCGACCATGCCAAAGCCGCAAGAGACTCGTTGCAGCATTTGACGACGAGAATAGTTGAGAGCGTTCATTGCAGGTACCGAAACTCCGCGCTGGCATAGAGTGCCTGAACAACGTGCATCCACACTACCACTTCGTCGCCTTGGACTCGCTCACGCTGAGCTGCGATGAATTTCAACAGCGTCGCATGTTCATCCTTGGTTGCGGCTCGGCAAAAGAATGCCTGAAACAACCAGTTCAGCTTCGCTTGATCGTCGTTCATCTTCAGCGACAACATCCGCTCGGCTGCCAATTTCGCCTGCGCCCACAGCCAAGGGCTGTTGAGCATGAAGAGAGATTGCGACGGAATCGTTCGCTCATCGCGCTGGGCGATGAGCAGGTTCGGATCGGCGAAGTCGAACGTCTGCAGCATCTCCTGCAACTGCCCGCGAACGATTGGCAGATAGATCGTGCGGCGATTCGATTCTTTGTGGATCTCCGCGAGTTTGGGATTCTCTTCGAGCAAGCCATTTCGCACGAGGCCGATGTGCGGACCGCGCGGCGGTTGCAGGTCGAGCGCACCGCTGATCGAGAGAACTGCGTCGCGGAAGGGCTCCACCTCAAGTCGCCGCGGCGTCATCCGCCAGAGCAAGACATTGTTCGGATCTCGGCTGCTGTTCGCTTCCTGGAAACGCGTGCCCAGCTGGTAGGTACGGCTGAGCATGATTTCGCGGATGAGGCGTTTTGTAGACCAGTTCGACTCCATGAACTGCGCAGCGAGATAATCGAGCAACTCAGGATGGCTGGGGCGTTCGCCGATCACGCCGAAGTTGTCGACGCTGGTCACGATGCCGCTGCCGAAGAGTTGCCGCCAAATGCGATTGACGGCGACGCGGGCCGGGAGCGGATTTTCTTTCGCGACCAGCCAGCGCGCGAGTTCCAGCCGGCCGCTCTGGTCGACGGGGATGGCCGGTTTTTCGCCGAGCGAGCAGAGCGTCAGCACGCCGCGCGGAATTCGTTCACCCGGTTTGTCGAACTCGCCACGGATCCGCAGCGTGCAGTCTTCGACCTGCGTCATCTCCTTCACACCCTGTGTGAAATCGGGAAGGGGCGGCGCGGCTTCTTCCATCGCTTTGGTTTCGGCCTTCAGTCGTTCGCGCTCAGCGAGTTGCACCTTATGCAGCGCAAGGAGTTCGTCGAGTTTTGGGTCGGGCGCGTCATTGCCAGCGCGCTGCCACTCGACTTTGATTCCGTCGATCTGTCGCTGCGTGCGATAAGCGATCACGGCAGCTTGATCGCGCTTTCCCATGAGTCCCCGCAGTTGCGCGCGATACTCAAACGCAGCCTCGCCGAGCTTTTCGGCATCGGCGCCGATCGGGTGCAGGTGATACCGCTTGTCGAACGCAGGCCGTTGAAAGAACGACGGCCCGAAGAGTGTATCGGTGCTGCGAAAGATGCCGGCCAGGGCGTAGTACTCTTTGGTTGGGATCGCATCGAACTTGTGATCGTGGCAACGTGCACAGCTGACGGTTAGTCCGAGCACCGCTCGCGTCGTGACATCGATCTGCTCATCGATCAGATCCATCGAAAAGAGTTCCGGCGCCGACTCAAACGTCTTCGGCCCGATGGCGAGAAACGCAGTCGCAATCCGCAGCCGATCGCGCTCCACCGCCGTTTCGGCAGGGAGCAGATCGCCGGCAAGCTGCTCGATGATGAACCGGTCATAGGGCAAGTCGCGGTTGAAAGCATCAATGACGTAATCGCGATAGTGCCAGGCAAACTGAAAGAAAATGTTCTGCGCCCGACCGTTCGAATCGGCGTAACGAGCCAGATCAAGCCAATGCCGCCCCCAGCGCTCGCCGAAGCGAGGTGAGGCAAGCAATTCGTCGACAACTCGCTCAAAAGCCTGCGACGATTCATCGGCGAGAAAGTTTTTCAGTTCCTGGGGCGTCGGCGGCAAGCCAATCAAATCGAAATAAGCCCGCCGCAACAACTGCGACTTCGGCGCATCGGGAACTGGCGTCAACTGTTGCCCTTCCCATTTGTCGGCAACCAGACGATCGATGTCGGTCCGCGCCCACGCCGAGCTTTTCAACCGAGATAAATCGGCCCGCACGACAGGCCGAAGCGACCAATGCTCGCGGGCTTTGGCGAAATCAATTTCCTTGCTCCCGGCAGGCTTGGTTACTTCATCGCGAGGGTCGGTCGCGCCGGCCGCGATCCAGCGTTCAAAATCGCCGATGACGTCGTCGGGCAATTTCCCTGTCGGCGGCATTTCCAAGTCTTGATAGCGAATCGCCGCGAGTAGCAAACTTTTCTTTGCATCACCAGGAACAACAGCCGGTCCGGAGTCGCCACCTTTGCGCAAGCCATCGCGATTGTCGACGAACAAGCCAGCCCGCAGTTCCTTGCTTTCCGCCGAATGGCAGGTGTAGCAATGCTTGACGAGGACCGGCCGGATCTTGGCTTCAAAGAACTCCACCGACTTGGGATCGAAATCGGCTGCCGTGGCCACGCCGGCGCACAGCAGCGCAGCGAGACATGCGAGGAGTCCGGCAGATCTTCGGTCCAGCAACATGGCAACGCAGGAGAGGCGGGAGGAAAGTGCGGGAGTTTTAGACTATCACACCCGCTCGCGCGCGGCCACGTTGAAATGCATTCAGCCGAGGTTGGCTGCCGTTTGTTCGCGGATCGCGGCTTCGCCCGCTTCGAGCGTGGCGATGATCTTCTCCACGTCGTAGACGCAGCCGCCCCAAGTGCCGCCGCCGGCGCGTTGCAGCGCGGCCCACAGCCGAGTGTCGGCCGGCAGATCTTTATCGGGCGCAAGATCGGCGCGCGGCGGACGTTCGGCGAGAATCGTGGCTCCTTCTTCTGGCGTGTATTCATTCACGCCATCGCCGATCCAATCGACCGAGCCGGTCAGTTCGTTGCGATCGACGACGATGCGAATGATGTCGCCATCGCGAACCTTGCCGATCGGGCCACCGGCGAGGGCTTCGGGACCAACGTGGCCGATGCAGGCGCCGGTGCTCACGCCGCTAAAGCGGGCATCGGTGACGACGGCAACTTCCTTGCCCCACTTCAGAAATTTGAGCGCCGAGGTGATTTGATACGTCTCTTCCATGCCGCTCCCCATAGGGCCGCGGCCGATGAGGACGAGAATGTCGCCCGGCTTGAGCGGCACGGCCGTTTGTCCTTTCACGGCGCGAATGGCTTCGCGCTCGGAAGTGAAGACGCGGGCCGGGCCAGTTTTGCGATACACGCCATCCGCGCCAACGACGCTCGGGTCGATCGAGGTCGCTTTGATAACCGAGCCTTCGGGGCAAAGATTGCCGTGCGGAAAACAGACGGTGCTGGTCAAGCCGCGCTTCCGCGCATCGGCGGGCGGGATGATCACGTCGTCGGGCGAAACATTGTCGCGAGCTTTCAGTACTTCGCGCACCATCTGCCGTCGCGGCGAACGCTCCCACCAATCGAGCACGTCGCCGACGCGATGGCCCGTGACGGTCAACGCATCGAGCTCGAGCAGATTCAAGGCACGCAGATGCAGCATGATCTCCGGCACACCGCCGGCGAAGAACATCCGCACCGTCGGATGCGCGACCGGTCCGTTCGGCAGCACCGAAACGAACCGCGGCACGCGGCGATTGATCTCGCTCCAGTCGGCAGAAGTTGGTCGCCGCAGACCGGCAGCGTGTGCGATCGCAGGAACGTGCAGCAGCAGATTCGTCGAACCGCCGCAGGCCGCATGCACCACCATGGCGTTACGCACACTGGCGTCGGTGAGAATGTCTTTCAATTTCAAATTGCGGGCGGCCAGTTGATGCACCGCGCGAGCGCTGCGAGTGGCCAGATCGAGCCAGATGGGTTGACCGCTGGGAGCGAGCGCCGAATGCGGAAGAGCCATGCCGAGGGCTTCGGCGATGACTTGCGAAGTCGCCGCCGTGCCGAGGAACTGGCAACCGCCGCCGGGAGTAGCGCACGCTGCACAGCCCGCCACGGCAGCATCTTGCAACGACATTTCGCCTTGCACGTAGCGAGCGCCGATCGTTTGCACCTTGCCGGCGTCCTCACCTTCAGTCGGCGGCAGCGTTACTCCGCCGGGAACGATGGCGCTGGGAAACTGCGAAGTTCCCGCGAGCGCAATCATCATCGCGGGCAGACCTTTATCACACGTCGCAACGCCGACAATCCCTTGCCGCTGCGGCAGCGAGCGAATCAAACGGCGGAGCACGATCGCCGCATCGTTGCGATAGGGCAAGCTATCGAACATGCCGACGGTCCCCTGGGTTCTGCCGTCGCAGGGATCCGAAACATGACCAGCGAACGGCACGCCGCCGAGCGATTTGATCTCGCGCGCCGCGGCTTGCACGAGCAGCCCCACTTCCCAATGCCCCGTGTGATAACCGAGCGCAATCGGTGTGCCATCGGCGGCTCGCACGCCACCTTGGGTACTCAGAATCAAATACTGCGGCCCGAGCAACTCCTGCGGCGACCAACCCATGCCGGCGTTTTGCGAGAGCCCGAACAAGTCGCCGCTTGACCACTCGCGGAGCATCGCGTCGTCGAGCGGTAGCGCACCTTGCGGGCCCACCGCGTGCGTTTGAATCGTGGCGACCTGATCGTTCGGTAGGGCAAGCAGATCTTCGAGAGGGAGGAGAAACGATTTGGGCATGGGATGTGCAAAGTGTAGGTGAGTCGTGCGCAAGCTGATTGCAGTCGCTTCATTGTAATAGAATGCAGCCATGAAGTCCGACGCTCGCCAGGCTTACGAATCGCTTCTCGACCATCTGCAGCAGTTGGCCCGTGTCACCGCCATCCATGAGCAACTGGCTTGGGATGAGTTGACGATGCTCCCCGACGCGAGCACTGAGTATCGCGGGCAGCAACTGGCCTACCTCGCCGGTTTGCAACACGAGATCGCTTGCGATCCACGACTCGACGAATGGTTGTCGTTGGTTGATGGCAATGGCGAGACACCCGCCGAGAAAATCAACGTCGCGGAACTGCGGCGACGGCATCTGCTTTCAAAACAATTGCCGAAGTCGCTGGTGGAGGAACTTGCGCGGGTAACGACTACCGCCCAGCACGAATGGGCTATTGCGCGCGAACAAGATGACTTCGGCCGGTTCGGTATTTGGCTGGATCGCGTGGTTGCGTTGAAACGCGAACAGGCCCGCTGTTGGTCAGCCGATCGCGATGGCTACGGAGCGCTGGTCGCCGAGTACGAGCCTGGTTTGCCGTTCTCGACGATTCAAGCCACGCTGGCCGAACTGAGCGCTGAGTTGCCGAAGCTCGTGCAAGATCGCGTGGCGGGGCAACGGCCTCGGCAGCAACCGCCGCCGCTGACGGGGAACTTCGACATAGCCACGCAGCGCAGGTTGTGCGAAGAACTGGCCCGGCAACTTGGTTTTGACTTTCGCCGCGGCCGGCTCGATACGGCCGCGCATCCCTTCACGACGCACATCAGCGCGCACGATTGTCGCATAGCGATTCGCTACAACGAGCACAATCTCGCACCGGTGATTTCGGTGCTGTTGCATGAACTGGGACATGCGCTCTACGACCAAGGTTTGCCGCCGGAGCATTTTGGCGAGCCCGTTGGTGAACCTATTTCGCTGAGCGTGCATGAGTCGCAGGCTCGGCTGTGGGAAAATCCCGTTGGTCGCTGCGTGGCTTTCTGGCAGTTCGCCCTGCCGCAGATTGAGGATGCATTTCCTGCGATTCGCGGCCTGTGGACGCCCGAGGATATCGCGGCTGATTTGCGGCGTGTCGAACCAGGCATCAACCGCGTTACGGCCGATGAGGCGACTTACAACCTGCACATTCTGGTGCGTGTGGAACTCGAACAAGCGCTGCTGCGCGGCGATCTCAAGGCGAACGATCTGCCGGCGGCCTGGAACAGCGCGTACGAACGCTTCTTGGGCGTGAAGCCCGACAACGATCGCGAGGGCTGTTTGCAGGACGGCCATTGGGCAGCGGGAATGTTCGGCTACTTCCCCACGTACACACTTGGCAATGTGATGATGGCTCAGTTAGCCCAGCACATGCCGAGTGCGATTTTATTGATCGACGAATTCATCACTCGCGGCGACTTTAAGGTGATCGTCTCCTGGCTGCGGATCAATCTGTTCAGCCGTGGCAAGCAACTGACCACGGCAGAGTGGGCCGAGAAACTTTGTCCGCATGAACTGCACGCGGGGCTCAACATCGAGCCGCTACTGCGGCGACTCGGTCGTTGATGCGGCAATCTTCGTCAGTGCGTCACCGGAATGGGTATCGTGAGATGCGAGAGTCCGAGCACGACAACCAGAAAGAGCACAACGATCCAGAGGACGTAGTGCCAGACCATCGAGTGCATCTTGCCCGTTTGCAATCGTTCCATCTGCCGCGCGACTTGCAGTGCGGCGAAGCCCGTTAAAGCAACCGCATGCGCCCAGCAGAAGAAATGAAAGGCCGCGTGATAACCGGTGGCGCTGGCTTCGACCGTGAGCCAGGGTGTCGGCTGACCGGCCGAAAAGCGTTGCACCAGCTGGCCGCCCTGCATCAGACGCTGACCGTGGAAATTGAAGTATGTGATGAGGCAACCGAGATACACCAGCGATGCCAGGGCCCCGATGATCCAGCACACGGTCTTACTGCGCAAGAAGTAAGCGACAATCACGCCCAGGTCGTACCACACACTCTCTTGATCACGCAGGCTCATGCGCTGCGCGTGCACGCGATCTTGCTCGGCGCGCAGGCGTTTCTCTTCTTCAATGACGCGGTCAACCGGAGGAGCGGCTTTGCGATTTTGCAACCAAACGACGAAGCCAATCAGCAAGCCAAAGCCCGCTGGCACTGCCAGGCCGAGCCACAGAATCCATGTGGGCCATGTGCGAACATTGCTGACGTTTTCCAATAACTTCATCGCGGCAGGATCGCGCGACGCGCCGCTCAACGTGTGCAGGCCGAACGCGCCTCCGCCGATGGCGTAATAGCCCACAGCACAGCCGCCCGCCGCAAGTGCACCAATGGCGAGTCCGCCGAAAGCCAGCAATCCAAACGCACAACCGCCGAAGGCGAATAGCAGGCCGAGCGAAACCCCACCGAGCGAAAACAAACCGACTGCGACACCACCGCAGGCAAAAACTCCCACCGCGCGGCCACCAATGGCAAGTCCGCCGATCGCGGTGTCTCCTATGGCGATGATCCCTTGCGCAATTTTTGGCTTGCCAGTCTGGGCGTCGATACCGGACGCGATGTGTACCAGTGGCCAACCAAAGAACTCCGCCTGCGAACGGTACTCACGGCCGACCATCCTCTGCAGTGCCGCAGGCGAGATCCCGGCGATCGACTGCACTTGGGTCTTCACCTCGCTGACGTGCTGGTAACGAAGTGTCGGTTCACGCTCGAGTGATCGCAGCACCACTTCATCGAGTCGCGCATCGACGCCGAAGGTCTTCGACGGCGGCGCAAACCGGCCGACGGGAAGCTCGCCGGTTAGTAGTTCGTAGAAGACCACACCGAGCGAAAAGATGTCGGCGCGATGGTCGACTTCTTTCGACCCTTGCATCTGTTCGGGCGCCATGTAACGGAGCGTGCCCATCACCTGATGCGTGTGAGTCAGATTTTGATCGGCTTGATCCTGGCCGAGAAGTTTGGCGAGGCCGAAGTCGGCGATTTTCACGCGGCCTCGTTTGTCGATGAGGATATTCTCCGGCTTGATGTCGCGATGCACGACACCCTCATCGTGGGCAAACTGCAGCGCATCGCAAACTTGCGAAACGATCGACAATGCATCCTTTGATGTTAGTCCGC
This sequence comes from Anatilimnocola floriformis, assembly GCF_024256385.1. Taxonomy (NCBI): domain Bacteria; kingdom Pseudomonadati; phylum Planctomycetota; class Planctomycetia; order Pirellulales; family Pirellulaceae; genus Anatilimnocola; species Anatilimnocola floriformis. Next base: position 41,050 of record NZ_JAMLFW010000005.1, on the reverse strand, counting down.
CGCTGTGAATTGCCTGTCGCAGGTTGGCTCCGTCGACGTATTCCATCAGAAAGTAATACAGCCCATCGACCTGGCCGAAGTCATACACGGCGACGATGTGCGGATGATTCAGCTTGCCGAGGGCGCGGGCTTCGCGCGCGAAACGTTCGGCAAAGGCAGGATCGTTGCCGATCTCAGGCGGCAGGATCTTGATCGCAACGAGCCGATCAAGGCCCCGTTGCCGCGCTTTGTAGACCGCGCCCATGCCGCCCTTGCCCAGGAGTTCCAGAATTTCTAGCTGTGGAAACTTCGCGGCGAGGATGGCGATCTCCGGTGGCGAAAAACCGCCGGGCGGCGTAGCCGGAGAAGTCGCGCCGCCACTTTCGAGGCCAGCATTTAGCAGGCACCGCGGGCACAATCCGGCCGGCGCGTGCTCGGGAATCGGCATGCCACAGGTCGGGCAACAGCGGGAAATGGCAGGATCGTTCATGAGAGTCACAACCGGGTAGTGCCGGCGAAAAACCGGCTGAATGAGCTTTGCTACCGGTTTCTACAGGATAGTTTGCCACCCGTGACAAAAATAAATCGACACTTCCCGGTTATCCACCAGCGAGCACCTGAAACAGGTTCCGAATTTCATCGTCCACCTCGCTTTCGGTGGCAACGGTGTGGCTGACTTCTTCCCGCAGCAGTTCGCGATAACGCTTTCGCAATCGACTGCCCGCCTGGCGAGCGGCTTCTTCGGAGATTTGCAAATCGGTCGCGATCGCGAGAAAGGGGAGCCGATCGGAACCGCCGACGAGGACCTCCTTGAGGAGTTCGAACTGTCGTTCCTTGCCGGCGGCCGTCTGTTCCGCCTGCAACCGTTGCATCACGTGCTCGAGCAAGAGCAGCGCCCACTGCCGCTCGAAGAGTCGCTCCGGCGTTAGTTCGTGCGCAGGCTCTAGGCGGAGCCGCGACTCCGCGGACTCCAAATCCAAGGAGATGGGCCGCTCGCCGCCGCCGCGCTTTTGCGCACGCCCTCTTTCCCATTCGTTGACGAGAAAGTTCTTCAGCGACGTGAGCAGGAACGCGCGAAACTTGCCACGCTCGGGCGAAGCCGCGGCGAGCGAGTTTTTTTCGAGCAGTCGGGCAAAGAACTCCTGGGTGAGGTCCTGCGCCTCGGGCGATGCCAAGCCGCGACGGCGGACATAGGCATAGAGCGGGTACCAGTAGCGTTCGCACAGTGTCTGCAGGGCCGCGGTAGCCGATTTATTGTCGCCGCCCGCGCGCAGCACGAGGCTCCAGTGGGTCGTCGCAAAATCTGGCGTGCCGGAGTCACAACTCATGGTGCTGATTGTAGTGGTTGCAGTAACCAGTTCGGGAAATATCCCGGTAACAAAATCAGCATCGCTACGCTGGGCAGAGAAGACAACAAGACTAGCAAGCACTGCTGCGGCCTGCGAATCAGCACCAATCTGCGAACTCGCAGCCATAACACAGGAATCATCGGATGGTCGCCACGACAAAAACTCAGTTACCCGATTGCCAGTTCGAAGATAACGAATTCGATCCCGCAACCTCGGCCAACTACTGTGTCGCCTGGCGAATCCGTTGCCAGAATGCCTGGAATCGGCAGTACTTTGCCAATCGTTTTGAAGCTCACCGCCGCTATCTCGAATTGGTCGCTAAGGTGAGCGAGATTTGCCTGTATGTGCCCTGCGAGAGTCCGTGAGCCGGCATTTTGCCGCGGTACGGATTACGATGACAGCCGAGCACCCGAAATAGACCTTTTCTTTTTCGGGTGGTACGCTGACAATTCGTCATGGCTGCCTCCGCTGAGCATATCGAATCCGTCCTCCAGACCTGCGCGCAGGCCGCGGCTGCCAATCGCCGTACCAAAGCCCGGCAGGGGAACGTCGTCTTTCTCGATGCCGACCACGGCGACGAAGTGATGATCTCGGCCGACCTGCATGGCAATCGGTTGAACTTCAAACGGATACTGCAGATCGCCGATTTGCCGAACAATCCGCGCCGGCACCTGATCATGCAGGAAGTTTGCCACGGCGGACCGGCTTACCCTGGCGATGCAGGCTGCATGTCGCACCTGCTGCTGGAAGATGTCGCCGCGCTGAAGTGCGAATATCCCGAGCGGTTTCACTTTTTGCTCAGCAATCACGAGCTCGCCGAGCTGGGTGATTTTCCGATCTGCAAAAGCAAGCGGATGCTGAATTTGCAGTTTCGCGCCGGCATTGTCGAGCTCTACGGTGCGGCCGCGACCGATAAAATCCGCGGCGCTTATCTGCAGTTCATCAGTACGTGTCCACTGGCCATTCGGACCGTCGGCGGCGCGTTCATTTCTCACACACTGCCCGACCGCTGCGACGTGAACGGCTTTAATCTGAATGTGTTCGAACGGCCCCTCACGCCCGCCGATTGGCAACCGGGAAGTGACATCTTCCGCCTTGTCTGGGGTCGCGACTTTCGCGCTGCCAACGCGGCTGCCTTTGCCAAGATCGTCAACGCCAAACTGCTGATCCATGGCCATGAACCATGCGCCAACGGTGTGTCCACGCCCAATCCGCAGCAGATCATTCTGGATTGCTGCAGCGGCCGGGCTGCGTATGCGATCCTGCCGATATCGCAAACCATTACGCAGATCGAAGCGCTCAGCCGCATCGGCTATTTGTACGAACGGGTGAACGAGGAAGTCGCCGCGAAGTGAGGGCGCCTGCATGCCGCTGGGAATTGATCCGACGGTCGACTGAAGCAGAAGCACTGAAGGGACTGCTGCCAGGTCGCGAATTTGCCAAGGCTACTGGAGTTGTGGAAATGATTGCTCAAACGCCCGAAGAACGGTATCAGTACCAGGCTCGCCTGAAGGCTGAGCGTGATCAGCGCTGGAACCTGAAAATGGCAACAGAGCAAGGACGCGAAGAAGGTGAGCGCAAAGGCTTGGCCAGGCACATTCGAATGATGCAGGGCGTCTTGAAGCTTCCACAGACATCGCAGGAAGAACTGACGGCGATGGAATTGTCCAGCCTTTCCAAACTGTGCGACGATCTGGAAGGCAAATTGCCACCTGCTTCGGCCTGAGGTTAGCTCGCAGGGATCGCCCGCAGCCGATAAATCCACCGATACGTCTGAGCTCCCTCCTGCACCGGCTCGTTGAATTGCGTGTGCAGCTCTTTTTCCTGCAATTGAATCGTCGGCAGTGGCGAATCCTTGGCTTGTTCGCCCATGAACTCCAGCGTGAGTTTTCCCACTCGCAGTTGTACGCTGTTGTCTTGTTGTGCGTTTTCCACACGCGGGCCGATGCGGTAACGCGAGCCGAGGTTGGCGGGGCGGGACTTGGCGCGGCAGGCGATGTCGAAGCGGAGTGTCTGGTCGGCGGCTAATTGCTCGATGCTCGCCGACCAGTGGCCGTCGCCAGACATGCCCATGAGCAGGGCGACCGGCAGTTGCTTGGGCCGGGTTTCGATGCTGACGAATTGCAGCGGCGGGCTGATCGGCCAATCGTCATCAGCAGTGCCTTCGATGCTTTCTAGCAGCAGCACAGGTCCGACGATCTCGCTATTGGCCGGCACCACGAGGAACACGCGATGTTGCCAGCGATCGTGAGCCCGATCGAAATCGACGCGCAGTGCGTAGCCTTCGCCCAGCGGCAGTTCGAGACGGTTGGCAATCGGGGGAGCGGAGCGGGCGGGGCCAGGCATGCGACGGCTAACTTCAGGGCGACGAAATGCTTATCGAACAAGCCTCAATTGTCGCGGCAAACGATCCTTCGTAACAGGTGGCGCTCACCGGTTTGGCGCTCGCGGCGACTTCGAATGATTCTCCAGTATTCTCTTCGAGCGCCGCTGCTCTGGTTTAATTCGTTGCTCAGTTTTACCGATTTGCATGTTGATCCAACTAATCCCTGACGGGACGCCGTCGTCGATCATCGACTGGTAGTGGTCGCCGAAGCCAACCATGTCCAGCTCCACGTTGGAGTTCGTATTGCGAAGAATATTGGTGAAACCTTCGACTTGGTCCCGGTCCACCACTTTGTCCCCATAAGAGGCAAATAAGTAGACCGGACATTCAATGTGCTTGGCATGCGTGGCAGGAGAGGCCTTCGACATGTAGAAGGTTAGCGACGGCATCCTTCTCAACAATTTAAAAAAGGAGTCGGGTGGGAGAAACTTCGCAATGTCCGTGACCGGTGCGTAGGCAACACAACCGGCCAGACGAGGTTCATGAGCGGCAAACAGCAACGCGGCAGTTCCTGCGGAACTATGTCCCGCGGCGAAGATCTGATCTGGGTTGACTTCGGGGCACTTCTGCAGGACGTACTCAAACGCATTGCGAGCGTTCACCATCCCCGCGCAGGCGGCCTTGAAGTCTTTGTGGACCGTTTTGAATTCAGAGTCGGTCTTGAATTCCTGGCTGCCATCCATCTCGTACACCATCACCGCCATGCCGGCATGCACGTACGGCAGGTGTTCGGCAGCATCTTCGACAGTCGTGATCCGATCGAAATTTTTCCCCTGAAACAAGTTGCTCCCCGCCGCCGTGATTAAGACGCACGGAAGCGACCCGGGCGCATGCTCGCCCGGTGGCAGATAATAAAACAGCGAGCCGCCGTGGCCAGGAGTCGAGTAGTGCCCGTTGCGACTCGTGCCGAGCGGGATGCTGTGTAGCATCACATTGCCGAACCGCTTTTTCATGGCCGTCTGGTACGGCGGGAAATTCGGCAGAGGAACTTTTTCGAGATCGTAGCGGCCGTCGGACCCGCCGCTGCTATCGCCGCTGCGCGACTCGGCTAAGAAAAACAGGCCACCGCAGCAGACAAGCACCATCACACCGACAACCGCGAAGATGGTGGTAATCACCGTCCCGGCGCTGCTTTTCTTGGAGCCGCGACCGCGATTGATTACTGGCGTCTGCCGCGGTTTTGTCGTGACAACAAACGGCTGGGGCTCCGGTGGTGGCTGATAGACGGGCTGCTGATAAACAGGTGGTTGATACTGCTGCGGTGGATAGGGCGGCTGCGGATAACCGGGTTGTTGGTAGTTGGGCTGTTGGTAGCCCGGTGGTTGATAGGGCGGAGTTGGGCGCGGCTGCGGGGGATGATTCGGTGGCGGATAATTCGGTGGTGCATAGCCGGCCGGAGGTGGCTGTGGCTGCCACATTTGCGGAGGAATCGGCGGCTGCTGCGGAGGAGGAGTTGGTGGCGGCAGCGGATTGAGCGGAATTGCCCGCGGCAGAGCGCGAGGTCGCGACCGAGGATCTGGTGGCGGCTGGCTGTTGTCTGGCATTGGACAGTCGCTTCAGGAAGGCTGCGAATAACGAAACGTTCAGACTACATGGTGCGTGGGGTATTGCAACTCCTTTTAGCGTAGGGAGTAGCCATCGAACCCAACTTTCAAACGAAAAAAGGGATGAGCTTTCGCTCATCCCCGAAGGTTGCTTTTCAAAATCTCACGGCCGAATTTAGTCCGGCAGTTCGATGTGTTCGCTCATCGCGACCTGACGAGCCTTCGTCAGAGCACGCGACTCAATCTGGCGGACGCGTTCCTTGGTCACACCCATTTCGGCGCCGACTTCTTTGAGGGTCAGCGGTTCTTGGCTGTGATCGAGGCCGAAGCGGCTGATGATGATCTGCCGTTCGCGTTCGTCGAGCTGGGCCAGGATCTTTTGCACCTGCGACTCCAGCGTGTTCTGCACTACTTCCTGATTTAGCGAGTCCGGCCGGCTATCGGCTTGGCCGACGAACAGTTCGTCCTGGCTGGTGCGGAAGCGGTCGCGCCGCTTGTACTCTTCCGGAATGGTGCGGGCGAAGTTCTTCATGATGGCCCACGAGGCGTACGTGCTGAACTTGTTGCCGCGCGAGAAGTCGAACTTCTCGACGGCACGGATCAGCGACATATTGCCATCGCTCACCAGGCTGAAGAAATCTTCCGTGCCGCTCACGTGCCGCTTGGCGATCGAAACCACCAGCCGCAGGTTGGCCTGCACGATCTCGTTCTTCACCTTGACCGCTTCTTCGTACAAGTTCTCAATCTCGTTCATCTCGCTGGTGCGAGCGGCGGCGGGATTGAGCTGATCGCGAAGCGTCTTGGCCTTGTGCTTCAGGAAGTTGAACTTGCGGAACAAGTGCATCTCCTGCTCACGAGCCAGCAGCGGCACTTCGTAGAGAGCAGCCAGGTACGGCGGCAATCCACTCGGGCTGCGCAGCTTGCGCGTCGGGGTTTCTGGCACCGGCATCGGGCCAAAGAACTCTTTTTCGTTCTCGGGCGTGAAGCTTTCGTGGTGCATGTATTCGAGCGGCAGTTCCAAAATCCGCTTGGCGCGAACTTCGTTCAGCACACGATAGACCGTGGTCCGCGTGCGGCAGTACCGCTTGGCGAGCACGTCGATCGAATCACCGCGTTTGGCTTGCTGATAGATCCGCTGCTTCTGCTCGTCCGACAACAGGCCCGTCTGGTCCGGGAAAATGGCCAGATGGGGATTCTGCTGATCGAAGTTTCGCAGGGTGTAACGAATCGTTTCGACGCTCCGGTTCATCCGCTTCGCGACGCGGCGAGCAACTTCCGAGGGGCAACCGCCAGCCGTCGCCAGGCGACGAGCGCGATCGATGATCTCGGTCTTCTCGATTTCGGTCAGCTGGCTAAACTTTTCGCCGCGTTTGATCTTCTCTTCGTTCTGGGTCATGAAGCGTTCGACGCTGCTGCGCAGGAAACCCACGCGTTTGCGACGTCCTTCGAACACAAAACGACGGCTCACCAGACCCTGCTCACGCCAACGCGCGATGGTCTTGGTCGAAACCTTGAAGAGCTTGCTGAGTTCTTCGACGGTGTGCACCGGCTCGCCGGCATCGCCGACGGGGATGTTGGCGGCGTCAGATACGTCTTCGACAAACAGCCGGAGATCGTGAATGGCGTCTTTCCCGTCCATCACCACGCTCGGAGTCGCTTCGGGGCGATAGTCCGTAATGCGGAAACAGAGGTACTCGTACGTATAGTTGCGTTCCCGGTCCATCTCGGCGAGGAGCCGTTCGGCCCGGTTTACTTGTTCGATTTTCTTTTCCCGAGGCGCGAAGCGAACCTGCTGGTCTCGCAGCTGCTTGAGGGACGAGTTGACATAACTGGCATGCATGATAAGCCTCTATTCTACCCGGTTTATGGCCGGGATTTTCCGATCCGCCGACTGTTCCTGGCCTCCTGCCGCCGACTGATCGATTGGGTCCGCCTCTTGCCAGTGAGCCTCTTGCTCACTAACCGCCGAACTCCTGCACTCACTTACGCTTGCAGATCAACGTTTGTTCTCTCTCACCATCAGATACCGGGTGTCGAGCAATTCCTTACACTTGTTGATGACTCTTAGTTGGTTTTTGCCGGACGTTTGTCACATTCTGAAAGACACCGCGCCTTAAAATTTGTGACAGCCACTCGGGCAACGCTTTGGAGGGATGCATTTGCTATGCCGCGTTGGACACCTTGGCCAACGGTACGCGGCAAACCGCCGTTATTGAGTAAGTCACATCCGCTGTAACTCAAGTTCGCGCTTGCGCTTTGGATTTCTCCCAACCCGCAATCGCGGCACATATTCTCAGGGCCGAATCGATCGAAAAGCGCCACGTTTTGCCGTTCTCTGCGTGACTTTGCTATCACAGCGACCAGATCGCTTCCGGGGACAACAATCCAGTCTCACCAGCACAAACCACACGCCGGACAATTGGGTTTTGTTGAACACCGCCACCGTCCCAAACCGATGATCACGATGCTTGTTACCCCGCGGAATAGGACTAATCCGCAAACTGGGTAGGTCGGGCGAAGGGGCGAAGTCTCGATTCGGGACCGCCGTCTCAAATCGGGATCCAAAATGACGCATCTCCGCCACTATAAACACTTCGTTGCCAGCACCGATTCCTTGTCCGCTGAAATTTCTCGGCGGAAATTTTTGCGGGTTTCGGCAGTGGCAGGCCTTCTCGCCACTGCGGGAACTGCTACCTACGCTGCCGACGACGCCAAGCCCAGCAAGGACGGCGCGCTGCTGCTAGCAGTCAACTCCAATGAGACGCGCACCCAGCGGGTGAAGGTCGCTGTCGAAGTCTCCGGCCAGATGAAAATGAACCCCACCGGGCGGGAAGTGAAATTCCTCCCCATGTCAGTAACCGCCGACCAGCTGTTCTTGCAACGGCGGCTGCCGGAAACAAAGCCGGCCGGAAAAGACTCGGCTGCCACTCGCCTGGTTCGCCACTACGAAACGGCGGAAACCAAATTCAATCTGAAAAACACCGAGTTCAGCGAGAAGCTGCGCGACGAGCGCCGATTGGTCGTGCTGCAGGCCGAAAGCGACGAGGGGATCTACTTCTCGCCCGAGGGGCCACTGCTCCGTGAGGAACTCGAACTGATCGACGTTCCCGGCACCGGCGTATTGCCTGAGTCGCTCCTGCCCGGCAAAGCCCTGAAGGTTGGCGAAACCTGGCCGGTGCCCGATGCTGCCGTGGTTCGACTGCTCAGTCTCGATGCCGTTCACAAGCATGACGTTGTCGGCAAGTTCGACGAGCTGCGCGATGGCATTGCGATTCTCTCGCTCGAAGGAAAAGTCACCGGCGCGGTCGGTGGCGTTTCGAGCGAAGTAAATCTCAAAGCCAAGATCAACCTCGATCCCAAGGAGCAACTCCTCACCTGGATCGCCCTCAGCTTCACCGAAAATCGCGCGGTCGGCCATGCCCAGCCGGGTTACGACGTCACCACGCGGATCCGCATCCTCACGGCCCTCACCGACGACGCGCCCGAGCTCAGCGAAAAGTCCCTCAGCATGCTGCCCCTCACGGCAGGCCTTGGTCAAAAGCTGCTGACCTTCCGTTCCGAAAAAGGTGGTCTCGAGCTCAACCACGATCGCCGTTGGCGGGTGATGACCGAGCGTTACGACAGCGCGGTCCTGCGGCTTGTCGATCGTGGCGAACTCATCGCCCAATGCAACATCGCCAAACTCAAGAACTTCGCCAAGGACGAGAAGCTCACGATCGAAGCCTTTCAGGGGGACGTGAAGAAAGCCCTCGAGCAAAACAAGGGCACCATCGCCGAAGCCTCGCAAAACACCACCGATAACGGCTTGCTGGTGTACCGCCTGCTCGTCACTGGCGCTGCCTCGGAAATTCCGATCCAGTGGACCTATTATCACGTCTCCGATTCCGAAGGCCGCCGCGCTTCGCTGGTCTTCACCATTGATGCGAAGCTCGTGGAAAAGTACGCCCACATCGATCAGGAACTAATCTCTGGCTTCCGCCTGTTCGACCCACCGAAGTCCGCCGGCGAACCAACACCGGCCGAAAAGCCCGCTGGCGAAACAGCGCAAAAGCCCAGCACGGCGACCAAATAGCCCCCCTTTCAGACCCCTAGATTATTGCAAGCAATACGAAACTCGATTTCTCGCGCAAATCATTACAGTAAAAAGACTTGGCAGCAAAACCAGCCTGCAATATCGCGCTGGAATATTGCACTTTATTGGTAGTGGCACATTAAGTAGACCCGCAAAATAAGGCGGGAACAACTGCCGCTAATCATCGATGCCCGACCCAAACCGTGCCGGATTACGCGGTGGAGTGAAGTCTTTCGTCATTATTGCCAAACGGAATGCCCATGGCCCTCATGACACCCCAAACCGCGAGACTGACTATCGCCACAATGTTCCTGTTCGTTTGCGTTGCGGCGTACTGTTACTGCGCGTATGAGTGCAAGGCGATTCAGGGTAGATGGGAGCCGGTTACCGGGTCTGACGGCGGCTGGAGCTTCGGCACCAATGGGTATGCCGACGCGCCTTTGGGTGGCAGGTCGCGTTACAGCGTGTATCCGCTAATTCGCAGAATCAAGTGGGGAGAGGTGTATCTCCCCTACAAACGAGATGGCGATGATCTGAAGATTTGGATGCACGAGGAGCCGCACACTTTTAAAAGAGTTGGGACATGACCCGCGAATCCCGCGCACCTCTGATTGTCGCCATCGTGCTGTTGCTCCTGCCAGTGTTGTACGTGGGGAGTTATTTGGTGCTGGTTCAACCAGGTGAAGATCGGCTTGAAAGAGTGAGCATGGATCGCATCGCCTTTCGGAACTACCGCATGAATGGCGACTGGCCATCGCGAATCTTCTGGCCCCTAGAGCAGATCGACCGGAAGTTGCGGCCGGGAGTGTGGGCGAGTCCGGCGTTTGAGTCACGCTCAGGGGCATCGCCAAAGATTCCGGTTTCCCCTTAATTCCGCCTTTCCCGGCTAAGGTCCACTTAATGTGCCACTACCACTTTACTGCAACCCAAACGGGTGGCATTGAATAAGCCAGAGCCACCCTCAAAATCTACTCCGCCTCCAATACCGCCATGATGTGCAGCGGATGAAATGACACGACGTCGCCGCAGGCTAGAACCTGTGCGTGATGCGGGTCGTTGGCGAGTTCGCCGACGTAGTTTTCGTCTTCGTCGCGGTCGGTGATTTGCACCCACATCCGCTCTGTTTCATCATCCTGCCGTTCGGCGTCTTCGGCGGCGAAACGAAAAATAAGCTTCACATAAGTGCCGGGCGGAAGATCGTCTCGCGTTTCTTCCGGCGGAGGAGTGATGTCGTCGCGATATTGCGACAGCCAGAGCGCGTCTTCCAGGTAGTAACCGTTTTCGGCGAACGTGGGATACGGATTGTTCTTCTCCAACAGCCACGGTGCTCGAACGCTACTGCGTGTCGCTCGCCAGCCATACGGCAGATCACGCAACTGCGCGAGCGCGGCGTCGCGCGTCACCATGCTCGCCAGCGAAACGACGCGCGCAACTTCCGCGGTCGCCGGCTGATCGTCATCGCCATGAAACTGCCAACCGCCATCGAAGTCGTGATACACGCGCAAGATCGGCGAACCCTCGAGCACAAAGGTCGTGGTAAAGCACGCAGTGTTCGGCTCGTCGTGGAAGGGCCAGGCTTGATTCACGGGATCCCCTTTTCCAGCAGCATACTCCAGCTTCCGCCGATTGTGCGGAATACTCCGTGTAATCTGCTTGGGCCAAGTTTTTTGAAATCCGCTCGCAGGCAAGCCGATGACGAGGAAGAGACGCCGATCTTTCTTTCCCTGCCCACTCACCGGCCATGTGCGACACTTCCAGCTTATCCGCCGCTCAGAACTCTGCCGTGCAAACGCAGATTATGATCAGCGTTCTTGGGAAGGCCCAAGCCGCTGACAAGCAACAGGGCGCAGCCATCAATCAGATGCTGCAATCGGCCGCCCAAATCGGCAAGACGCTCGATACCGGCAAGCAGCTCGATCTCTACGCGTAACTCCCAGGTAGCCCGACGCGTGAGCGAGGGTTTGGGCGCGAAGACTCTAGATCCACCCACGTGCGACAGCACAACCGCGATGGTGCTGCCGCACGTTGCCAATTCTTGCGTCCACGCGCCCAAACCCTCGCTCACGCTGCGGGCTTTCTTGCGGCGGCGAAAACCAATGCGCCTTACACTGCGTCTTATTCAGGTGGCGCCTCTTCAAATCCGACGGAAAGACCTTCTCGTGAAAAACCTCCCGCTCCTTGCAATGGTTATCTGTCTGTTCGCCACGCCGGCCGCGTTTGCCAAACGCTCGCCGCCGGTGAAGGTCGATCCGGTTCGGCAGGGAGCGGTCGAGTATCGCGTGCCGCATGACCAGATGGGCTGCGTCGAGGCTTGGGATGTGTCGACCGATCGGCTGATCTGGCGGAAGCAGGTGTATGTCGTCCGCTACGATGTGGTGCTAGAGAAGGACGTGCAGGATGTCTTCATCACCCTCGTGACGCCGACCAAAGGAACGCTCGTCATCAAGAACGAGAATCACTCCGAGTACGTGCTCGACCTCGATACCCTGCAGGTAACGGTGACGAAGGGAAAGCTCGTCGAACACGTGAAGCGGTGAGGCGTCGGAGAGATGAAGGGTTGAAGAGAGGAAGAGGGTAGGGAAAACAACAGAGAACCCTTCACCGTTAGGCTGTTCCTCTCTCGCCTCTCGCCCCCCGCCTCCTCCCTCCCCATGCCTTCCGCCACCGACTACCATCAGGGTCGTTCAAGCGGCAAATCAGGGCAGTCGAATCGACTGTAGCTGAATTCGCCAGAATTCAGATGGTCACGCCCGATTGCCACCTCTGAATTCTGGCGAATTCAGCTACTTCGCATTCGTTCTGCCAATTCGGGCGGGATGAGTTTCCATGGCGAGTGAGTTTCTGACAAAACTGTTTGGGCTCGACGGCCAGGTTGCCGTGGTGATCGGCGGCACCGGCGTGCTCGGCGGTGCGCTGGCCGAAGGGATCGCTGCGGCGGGGGCCATTGTGGTGATTGCTGGCCGTTCGCAGGAACGGGGCGCCGAGCGAGTGGCTGCCATCGAAAAAGCGGGCGGCCGGGCGATCTTTCTGGAAGTGAACGCCGACCAGCGCGAGAGTGTGCAGCAGCTTCTCCGCAGTACGCTCACGCGGTTCAGCCAGGTCGACATGCTGGTGAACTGCGCTGGCACGAACAGCGCCATTCCTTATGCCGAGATCACCGACGAGCAGTGGAACTCGGTGATCACGAGTCAGCTCTTTACGACGCATCTCGGCTGCCAGGTTTTTGCGCCTTACATGGCGACTCAGGAAAAGGGGGGCAGCATTCTGAACATCGGCAGCGTGACCTCGCATTTGCCGTTGTCGCGCGTGTTCGCCTATTCCGCCGCCAAAGCCGCCGTGGTGAACCTGACGAAAAACCTGGCCCGCGAATATGCAACGCAAAAGGTCCGCGTCAACGCGATCTGCCCCGGCTTTTTTCCTGCCGAGCAGAACCGCAAGATTCTGGACGCCGCGCGGGTCGAAAACATCCTCCGCCAGACGCCCATGGCCCGGTTCGGCGAACCGAGCGAACTGGTCGCCGCGGCCATCCTGCTCCTCTCGCGCGGGGGGGGATCGTTCATCACCGGCGAAGATCTGTATGTCGACGGCGGGTTTACTTCGATGCGGTTTTAACCGCCCGCAAACAGCGCAAGGCCTTGCCGCTGTGCGATCTGCGGCGACCGACGGTTGCCCGACTCCTGATTCCCGCCTGCTGGCCTCATCGTTACATTGGATTTAAACGGAGCGGCGCACAGCATTTCGGCTTTGCGCATTTCCCGTGAGGTACGATTTTTCCTGCCCTGTTGCTCGTCGCAGTAAAAGCTAGACTAGAGGGCTTCCCTTTTGACTTTTGGAGTAGCATCGGTGCAGATCAACATCTCGGCACGGCATGGCCATTTGAGCCCCGGCACCCAGGAAAAAATTTCCGATAAGGTGGAATCGATCCGCCGGTTGTTTGACCGGATCACGGCGATTCAGGTGGTGGTCGATCTCGAACATCGCGACGAACCGAGCGTGGAAGTTCGGATCCTGGCCGAACATCACGACGAGTTCATCGCCACCGTGAAGGCCGAAAATGTGCTGACCGCGCTCGATGGAGTCATCGACAAGGTCGAGGCCCAAGTGCGAAAATTCAAGGAACGGCTGAAGGATCATAAGGCGACCGGTCATAAGCACCTGGAGCCCCCCGTCGCCGAAGCGACAGATGAATAGTCTCGCGAGCGAGGCTTTCGCAATCGCGGTGAATCGAACAAACTTGATTTAGATACAATGCGGCAGTCGCTGGCTGCTCCTTTCATTGCAAGGAACTGAGAAATGAAGTTCAGTGATTTTGTACAGGTCGACGCCATCAAGGCCAGCGTGACCGCTCTGCAGAAGCCCGACGTGATCCGCGAACTGGTCGAAGGCTTGGCGGCAGCGGGCGCCATCAATGCCGCCGATCAAGAAGGCATCATCGCTGCCATTCTGAAGCGCGAAGAACTCGGCAGCACCGGCATCGGCCGCGGCGTGGCCGTTCCGCACACCAAGCACCCCAGCGCCACCAAGCTGGTCGGCACCGTGGGCGTGAGCCACGAAGGCGTTGACTTCAACAGCCTCGACGGCGACAAGGTTCACCTCTTCTTCCTGCTCGTCTCGCCGCCGGATCGCCCAGCCGATCACTTGCGGGCCCTGGAAAATATCTCGCGCCAGCTGCGCGACGACACGTTCTGCCGCTTCCTCAAGCAAGCGACGTCGGTACAAGACATTCGTCAATTGCTCGACGAAGCCGATCACAATCAGTTCGCCTAAGTTTAGTTTGCCTCGTTCGCAGGGCAGCGGATCATCGTTCCGCTGCGATTTTTCTGCATCGGTTTCAGCGCAGTGTTTTTCGGCGGACTGCGCTGCAGGTGTGAGTTTTTTCGCTCGCACCCTTTTCGGTTCCCTCTTTGGCGTTGTTCGTCATGTCCGAGCCCACAGCTGAACGTCTCGTTGTCGTTGTCAACACGCAGGGCTTTCATGCGCGCCCGGCGCACCTGTTCGTCAAAATGGCGATGACGTTCAAGAGCAAGGTGCAGATTCAAAAGGGCAACCAGATCATCGACGGTAAGAGCATTCTCGATCTGCTCACCCTCGGCGCCGGCAACGGCACGCAATTGAAACTGAAAGCCACCGGCCCTGACGCGGCCGAATCGCTCGACGCACTCGCTCAACTCGTCGAGGGCGGTTTTGGCGAGTTGGAGAATGGCCACGAACCGGCTGCGACGTAGTTCAGCCGAAAGTTAGCCAGCCGCGGCGAAGTGAAACACTTGGCAGCAATTGCATGGCTCCTCATGATTTTCGCGTTGTGCTGCTCGCCGCGAGCGACACTGCCGTTCGCTTTGCTCGTCAGTTCGTTACCAACGAGCTATCGCTGGAATTTCGGTACCGAGTGTTGCTCAATCAATCGTACGATGGCAACGCGTCTCCCGACGACGTGCTGTATCCCGACGATGACGGCGTGGAGCTAAGCAACCTCACTGCGGATCAAGTCGTCGACTGTCTCTGCCGCGACGGCTGTTGGCCGCAGTGGATCGATATTTCTGCCAACGCTGTCAGCCCTGACTACACCCTGTTGCGTCTCTTGTGTTGCGGCCGATTCACTGACAATCCGGCGAAGTTGTATTACCAAGGGACTGGAACCGGTCCATTCGGCATCAAAGGGCCAATGTTCCCGGTGGGGCACATCAACGGAACGAAGTTCACGCTGCCGACGGTTTAGTGCTCGCTAGTGAACACCAAATCTCGTGTCAGGCCCCTTCTACCGCCGCCGGCAGTGGTTCGCTCGGTGGAGCTGTCGGGAGCAGATCGATGATCTGCACTTCGCGCGTGGTGGTCTCCAGCACCGCGATTGTCGGCCGGCCAAAGCTCCAGCCGCTGGTTTCGCCGGGGTTAATCAGCATTCGGCCATCGGGCTCGCGCTCGACGCGGGCCTTGTGCGTGTGGCCGACGATTTGGATATCGAACTCTTCGTTCAGGCCGCGCAGCTGCCGTTTCATATGCACGATAACGAACCGCGTGCCGTCGTTGGCCGTGTAGCGCACCGGCGCTTCTTCGATCGTCCCCAAGCCGGTGAAACCCGACTTCAAGCCGATCTTGTTGCCTTCGTTGTCGCCGAAGCAAGCGACGACTTTGCAATTCAGCCGCTTCAGCGGCGGCACGCTGATGGTCGAGACAATGTCGCCGGCAAATAGCACGACCTCGACCTGCTCTTGATTAAAGCGTTCGACGGCCAGCCGAATATTGGCCAGGTGATCGTGAGCATCGGCAAAGATTCCAATTCGCATGGAAACATTTTCATCGCCAGCCGGAATAGCTGCAAGGTCGCGTAGTTCGAAGCCATGCTTCGAATGAGCGGCCGCCAGTAGGACCGCCGATCAGTCTGTCTCGCTCGTTCGAAGCATGGCTTCGAACTACGCGATCCTGCTCGAGCTAACTGAACAACCGAATCAATATGGTGCGTGCCAGAAATATCCCTTCCCGCGTTGCCGGTCGTAGGCCACGATCGTTCCGCCGCCGCTGTCGCGGTGATGGTCGTATGCCAACCCTTGCGAGACGAGGGTTTCGCGCGTGGCCAGCGTCCGTATTTGTTCCCGCTCCTGCCGGAGCGTGGGGTTCGGCATGAGGTCGGGGAGCGGCATGCGGATGAGGCAATAGCGGGGCACGCGCACGGGCCTGTTGATCGTCGTCAGCTTCTCACCCGACCATTTCACGAAGTCGTCTTCGGGAATTTCGAATTCATACGCGGTGAAGGCATACGACTTGTAGTACGAGACATTCTTCGCAGCGGCGGGGAGCCAAGGGACGGAAGGCCGGCTCTCGCCATACTCGACGCGGGTCAGCACTCGGTGGAAGCCGAGATACAGCCAGAGGAAGACCGCAACGGTCGTCACCAACAAAAACAATCGCTGCAACGAAAAATTCACGGCTGAACCCGTAAGCACCGAGCGGATGAACAGGTGGTACCGTTTATTTTAGTTGTTGCGACGAAAATCGTGCACATTCTGGCCTGCTGCGAGCCGTTAGGTCGCGCATTTGTAATTCTTTGACCCTCCGCTCTACCCGCACAGCCGGCACACTCAGCCACAGGACAGTCCGCGTGCAGTCATTGCCAGCAGTGGACGATAAATCCTTTGTCAACGGAAACGTTTGACATGGCCCAGGGATTTTCGGGCACCGCAATGGCTCCGCATCGTTTAGGTTATTTCGCACGATGGCCATGCTCAAACGCAAGACGGCCGCAGCCGCGGTAAAGGCTGCGCCCCGTAAGAGCGTCTCGTTGCAAACTCCGCTGGAGACTTATCTCCGCGAGATCAACGAAACGGCACTCCTTACCGCGAAGGATGAACAAGAACTGGCCGCCGCGATCGCCGATGGCGATGTGCGGGCTCGCGACCGAATGGTCCGTGCCAACCTGCGGCTGGTCGTCAATATCGCCCGCGGTTACACGGGCAAGGGCCTGAGCCTGCAAGACCTCATCGAAGAGGGCAACCTGGGCCTGCTCCGCGCGGTCGAAGGCTTCGACCCCGGCGTCGGCACGCGGTTCAGCACGTATGCCAGCTACTGGATCAAGCAATCGATCAAGCGCGCTCTGATCAACAGCGCCAAGACGATTCGCATTCCGGCCTACATGGTCGAGCTGCTGAGCAAATGGCGTCGTGCCAGTGCTCGCCTCACCGAAGAACTCGGCCGTACGCCGACGCCGGAAGAAGTGGCCCGCGTCCTCGGCTTGCAGAAGAAGAAGCTGCCGATCATCAAGAAGGCCATCCGCATTTACAACAGCACGCCGCAGACCGATCAAGCCGAAGCTGGCTGGTCGCTGGGCGAGATCGTCATGGACGAGCGTCTGAAGAACCCCGAAGACGTGATGGTCGAAGACGATTCGCTGAAGCATATTCGCGAAATGCTGACGACAATGGACGTGCGGGAAGCGACCGTTCTGAAGATGCGGTTCGGCCTCGAGAACACCGAGCCCCACACGCTGAAGGAAATCGGCGAAAGCCTCGGCCTGACCCGCGAACGCGTCCGTCAGATCGAAACCGAAGCCCTCGCCCGCCTCGCCGACAGCTTGAAAGATCCTCGCGAACGCGAGATGGAAGCCCTCGAAGCGATGGGTGACTAGTCAGAGTCGTCTTTCACTCCGTGAAAGAACGCGTCTTCTGTAGGGCGGACCATTGGTCCGTCTTACGTTTTCAGCGTCCTGGTTGATTGCTACGATGTCGGCTTCTCTGCCGGCATCTCAGTTCAACGATCAGGAGCTCTCTATGCGCACGTCTCTCCGCTTTGCGGCGGCTTTGGCTTTACTCTTTTGCTGGAGCGGTTTCGCCGCCGCTCAGAAGGCTCGGCCAAACCTGCCCAAGGGTTTCGTCGGCGAGTACGACGTGAAGTACGTGCCGGATGGCGACGCAGCCCAGGCACTCGACATCGTCTATCCCGAAACTCCGAGCGACAAGCCGTTGCCGCTGCTGGTGTGGATTCACGGCGGCGGTTGGAGCGGCGGCAGCAAATCAGAGATGCCGTACCTGAGTCAGCTCGCGCGCGGCTACGTGGTGTGCAGCGTTGAGTATCGCTTCAGTCAGAAGGCGATCTTTCCCGCGCAGATTCAAGATTGTCAGGCCGCGATTCGCTTTCTGCGGGCGAACGCCAAGAAGTACAGCATCGATCCCGAAAAGATCGGCGTGGGTGGCGCTTCGGCGGGCGGGCATCTGGCGGCGCTCGTCGGCACGAGTGGCGGAAAGAAGGCATTTCCGGCCATCGGTGGCAATGAAGATCAATCCGACCGCGTACAGGCCGTTTGCGACATCTTTGGCCCGACTGACTTTTACACCGTCATCAAGCAGGCCGAAGCCGACAAGAACGTGAAGAACATCTTCAAGTGGAATACGGATGGTGATCCCTACCACAAGCTGATTGCCGCCAAGGTGGGCGAGGACAAGGAGAAGTGCGAAGCCGTCAGCCCGGTGAAGTATGTCAGCAAGGACAACCCGCCGTTCCTGATCCTGCACGGCGATCACGACACCCTCGTGCCGTATGCTCAAAGCGAAGAACTGCAGGAACTGCTGGGCAAGGCAGGTGTTGAGAGCACGCTGCAAAAGCTCCCCGGCGCGGGGCATGGCGGAGCTTCGTTCCTACTGCCGGGCGTCATCAAACTGGCGACGTCGTTCTTCGACAAGCACCTCAAGGGAGTCGATGCCAAGATCGAAGCCCTGCCCGAGAGCGAAGTGAGCATCAAACCGGCGACGCCGAAGTAAGCGATCGGCGTTAGTATCCGCCTCGGGCCTAACCTACCCCCCTCCTCGGAGTACCGAGGAGAGGGAACGGGGATTCATAGCGACCTTAGCCAGCCGTGTCTTTGTTCGGCTTGGCTTCGGTGTCTTTCACTTCGGTTTCGGCCGAAGCGGGGACGACTTTGCCTTCGGCTTCGGCGTCGGCTTCTTCCGCAGCCAGCTTGGCAGCGGCGGCTTCTTCGGCCTTTTCCTTGTCCTTGGCAAACACGGCCTTGGCGTCGGCTAGGTCAGCCGCAGTGCCCGAACCATAGACGCTGACCCAGTAGGTCTGGCCGTTACGCGACTTGGCGTAGCCGAAGCCCGCTTCGGTCGTTTCGGGGCTGACGATGGCGGCGTAGTGACCGCCGCTACCCTGCCAGCCGGCAAAGGCCGAGTCGATGGTGGCGTAGTTCCAGCCGATGTTCTCGCGAACATTGCCCCGGAAGCCGAAACGCCGGGCCCGACCCACATAGCCCAGATTGACATCGTGGCTGAAGGCCCCGGTCGCGGCCATGTACTCTGCGTGGTTCTGGGCTGCCTGGCACAGTGCCGGGTTCAGCCGATGGGCTCGCAGGCCAACGCGGCCGCGGATGCCATTGCTGCGTTGCAGCATGGTGACCATCGTCGGCTGTTGATACAGCGGCACTGGTGCTGCCTTGGCCGGCGAGGCCGCGGCGGCCTTCTTCGCATCGGTCTTCGGCTGTTCTGTCTTGGGTGTGACGGTCGTAGCAGAGACAGTCTTCACCGCTGGTTGGCTTTGGGTGTCCTTTCCACTCGCCCCGACGCTCTCTTGCGTCGCCTTGGCGTTACTAGTTTTGGGAGCAGAAACCGAATTCGCCGGCTGTTGCGCCGCCGCGATTCCCGCCGAAACCAAAACCAATCCCCATGCCAATAACTTCATCCTGCAAACCTCCCTGAGAAACCTTGACGTTTACGCTGACCGCATAAATTGCGAATCATGCGTCGGCCACGCGGCCTGTGCGGGGCTCATTGACGCTAACCGGTCAAGCGGCGGCAACCAGGGTAAGGCTTCGATGAGGGACTGAACCCCCTCCAATTAGGTGGCTCGCATGCAAACTTTTACATATCAGAGACAAAAATAGCGAGATTGGACAGTTTGGGAAGAGTCGCTAGCGGTGTATGATCTCACCTTTTTTGGTTTATGGATGGCGCAACTGCGCAGCGACTTAGCCGCCAGTCGCTCACGAATGCCTAAGGAAATACAGAAGGAAGAACGCAGAATCCAGAACGAAGACGGCACGAGATACCGACGAGTCCAGAATCAACAAAGCTGATTTATTCTGCGTGCTGCATTCTTACTTCTTCATTCCGCTACGTCGTAACGACGCTCACCAGCGATGCGCTGAAGGCATGCAAGGTGCGTCGAATCGAGTGTGGCGTCTCCTGTAACGCCGGGGTGCCGGTGAAATAGGGCGAGCCGAACAGGCCGTGCGTGCTGCTCCAACCGGCCGTTTCGCCGTCCTGCAGAATCAGCGTTAGCTCGGCGACCTGCGGGTTGCTGCTCCGCAGATGAAGCAAGCCACGCGAATCGAGCCAGGCTTGGCTGCCGTCGTCCCAGGTTGCTCGTTGCAACAGATATCCGCTGGGAGCGTCGACGTTGGCAAACGGCCGCAGCTGTGGCTGCCGAACCTCTGACCGGCCGCTATCTCGCCACCGCATCCGCGGCAGAGCGTCGAGCGTCAGCTCGAGGCCCTTGCGGCTTCTCAGGGCCAGGTCTCCTCGGGCCGTCACATAAATGCCGTGGAAGTGCTGCCGCAGATTGACTTTACTTCCCATGAACTTCGCCACGTGCTCCTCGGCGAAGTAAGCTGGGTCGCCCCAAACTTGCCGGCAACCTAGCTTATCGAGGCGGACCACCACCTGCTTTCGATCTTTATCCTGCAGCACCAACGTCCGGTTGTCGCGTGATTGCGCCAGCAAGGTGACGGGCAGCGTATGGCCGGTGATCAGTTGGCTCGCATGCCCCGAGATCAAATCAATCGCATAGCCGTCGCAACGAATGACCTGCGGAACTTCGCGCTCGCCGGCGATTCCCAAAATCTGATGAGCCGGAGTCGATTTGAGTGTATAGCCTGCCGTCAGGCCGATCTTGTCGCCCCGAACCGTGATCGCACCGACGAACTGCGTGCCGTTGCGGAGAAAATACCGGCCGCCGAGGTGCCGGTCGACCACTTTGCACGTAGCCAGTTCCTCGCCCGACCAGGCAAAAGCCACCGCGCGATGCGGTCCGATCAAAAAGATGTGCTCCGCCGTCGCCGTTACCGTGGTGAACTGCTCCTGATGGTTGTGTTTCAGCAGGGCCACACTTACATCTCGCTCGCCAGGCCAAACCTGCAGGGCATACAACCCACGGACCGACAACGTGCCGACCACCGCCCGATAGGGCGCGTGCTCGCTGACGCTATCCGCCCACAACACCCGGCCCCGCGGCATGTTGTCGGCCAACTGCTGCGGACCGATGACGGTGTCCGTCCACCAAGTGAGTCGGTAGTCCTTATAAATCGCCAACACGCCTTGATCGCCGATTGACCAGGCCCGCTCGATCGACAGGTCATGCGGAATTCGCAGCGGTACCTCTTTTAGCCGGCAGAACGCCGGCAGTTTGCCGTCGCCGGTCACCAGCGGCACGAGCGGTTTGCGGGCCGGCGTGAGAATCTCCGCCAGATCGAACCGGCATTCGCGTTTGAGAACCATCTCGCGCAGGCCGAGTTCCATCAACCGCACCCGGCCGGCGCGGTTGATGGCGGCGATCCAAGCGCCGTCGAGATTGGCGGCCCGCAGTTGCTTGCGGAACTCCTCATCGGCGAGCGCATCGTCGCTGGTGACCAGCACCACATCGCTGGGCAGATTTTCGCCGTCGGCGTTTTTGAGCTGCAATTGCTGAATGGCCGGCAGAGCCTTTCCGAGGTGAAGATCGGTTTCGAGCGCGGCGAGTTGTTGCTGCAAGCCGTCCTTTCGCGTCAGATCAACTTCGACCAACTCCTCGCCGCGAGCCCGATAGGCTTCGATCGCCAGCCGTTCGTCGCCGGCCGCCGCCAGGGCTAAGCCGACCGAAGTGATGAACACTCGCGGCACGCCCCACTGCCGCAACCCACTGTCGAGCACGATCATCCGTCGTAGCGGCGGTGACTTTGGCGGCGTCTCGCGGCGGTAATAAAGAGCCTCGCCGGTCGCAATCCGGACGGCCAGCGTCAGATCATCGTAGGCCAGTTCGCTGAGCAATAGTCGATCGAGCGCTCCCCGGTTGGCGATGTCTGAAACCCCTCCCAACGGCAAATCATCCGGCTCCGCGAGTGGCCGCGGCAAGGCAATCGCGGCCAGCAACTGACGAGCCAGTCGCGCCACACCGCCGAGTTCCTCGTCGTCGTTCAGCTCCGTCAGCAGCATCCGCACCCGCTGGCCGCTAGTGTACTCCACTTCCAGCGGCGCGGGTTTTACTTCCTGCTCGAGGCCCGTGTCGCACCAGGCAAGAAATTCGTCCGGATCAAAACGCTCGAGCGCACTCCGCAGCGACATGAACGTGTGCCACAGATCGGCGGGCTTGCGTCCCAAGTTTTCTAGCTGCAGCGCCGGCTTGGCGAGCAACTCCACAATTTCGTCGGCAGTCTCGACATCGGTCTCGCGGTTCGGCTGATCGGCGAACAGGTACCACAGCAGTTCGCTCTTCCGCTGAGCGGTCTGAAACAAGTCGCGAGCAACTTTGTGTACGTCCTCCAAGCGATCTAGCACTTCAACGACGCCGCGAGGCAAACCGCTCGCCGGATAAAGATCCTCGAGGGCTCGTTCCAGAGCGGTACGACTTGCGTGCCAACTCTCGCGACAGGCCGACAGAATCAACAGGACCACCGTCAGCTCGGGCAAGCCGCGGCCGCTGTTCGGCTGCGACGCGAGGACAACGGCCAGCTCTTGTCGCAAGGTAATCGTGGGACCATCGAGCCAGGCGATGGCACTTTGCTCGTCATCCCAGTGCCAAAACTCCGGCCGAGGCGGCGCGAGATACGAACGGGCAGCGGCGATCTGGGCGGGAGTCATTTGTCATGCACTCCCGCTGCCGTCGCCCGCACCGCAGCCCGGCGGGCGGCGACGAAGTCATCCTGGCGAATCAACTCCCACCTGCCATCGGCATACCAGAGGGCGAGGTCGTGGTCGCCGAGTTGCAATACGCGGCGGATGATCGCGACTTCGACGGCCGGCGACCAATGCCAACCGGCCGCCGTAAAAATCCCTTTCTCTTCCCAAAATCGCTGGCCCGTGAGCGGGGGCAGCGGCGAGCCGACGATGAGGACCTGATTGTCGCCGTTCATGGCGAATTTCAGCGGATTCAACCGAACCTGCGCTGCGCTCAGCGCGTATTGCTCCCAATCGCGGAGCGAAGTCAGCAGCGCAGTCGTTTCGCGCTGAACGGTATCGCGCACGAGCGACAATGTCAGCTGCGGCCAAGTGCCGCTGACGATGCGCAGCGGCGGTTGTTCGGGCTGGATGAAATCGCGGAGCTTTCGCCAAGCTCCCGTCGGCAGCCGACCACAAGGAAGCAGCGAACCAGTCGAAAAAAGTTCGTCGCGCTCGCGAATATCAAATCGTTCCAAGCCGGGCGTTTGCCGCAAGCGCAGTTCATCGGCGTCATTCAAGGCTTCGCCGCGGAGCCAGACTTGCTCGCCGACAACCAGCGCTTCGGCGCCGCTCAAAAAACGAAGCGACGCCAACCCGGCCACAGCGGTCAGCGGCAACGAAGCAGCCCAACCTGCGTTCTCGCTGCGGCGATCGCTCATGCCGAAGTTCCTCCACTTTGCTGCCACAGCTCTTCGAACTGCCGCTGCAAATGTTCGCGCTGTTGCTGAGCGGCAACCCAAGGAATCCGCCCCGCGAGAATGCTTAGTTGGTCGCGAAGCGTTGAACGCTCTGGGGAATCGGTCGTCGCAGCGGCGAGCTTGGTTTTTAGTTCATGCAAATCGCGGGCAAGGGCTTCTAGATCGGGCAATATGCCCTGCGAGCGCGGATGCGCCGACGACTTCTCTTGCTCGCTGGCTTTATCGACGGCTTCCTGCACGATGGCGGCGAGAACTTCGCGCTGTTCTTCGGTATCCCAGATGTAGCGGAGAATCCATAGGTCGGTTTGCGTGGCGACATTTCTGCCGCAGAGCAGCGCACTCGCCGCAACCAGCCGTTGCAACTTCACGGCGCGGCGATCGGAAACGGGAATGCCGGCCTGGCGAAGCCTGAGGATCAATTCGGTGTACGCCGGCCGAAGCGGCACGAGATCGACGTGCGACAACTGCTGCTGTAACCGGCGAATTTCATCGGCAGAAATCGGATTGGTGACCACTTCGTGCTTGCGAGCATCAAGCTGCCAACCGGCGACTAGAACCTCGCTCAGTTGATCGCCGGGAATGTTGTCGCAGTGCACTCGGAGCAAGAACCGATCGAAGAGTGCGCCGAGCGTTTCATCTTCCGGCAACCGATTGCTTGCGCCGACGACCATCAGCGTCGGCAAGTGGCGTGTCTCGCGACCGCGGCGAAAGATCCGCTCGTTCAGCACCATCAGCAGGCTATTCAAGATCGCACTGTTGGCGTTCAGCAACTCATCGAGAAAAACAAGCGACGCCTCGGGCAACATCCCTTCGGTGTTCGTCAGCAACTCTCCTTCGCGGAGCTTGCGAATGTCGAACGGCCCGAAGAGTTCGTTCGGCTCGGTGAATCGCGTGAGGAGATAGTCAAACACCTTGCCGTCGAGCCGGCGCGAAAGTTCGCGGACAACGGCGCTCTTCGCCGTGCCAGGCGGGCCGAGCAGAAAGAGGTTTTCGCCGCCGGCGAGACACACGCCGAGCAGGTCGACAATCTCGTCCTTGCCGACAAAGGCCCGCTTGAGCGGCGACAGCACGTCGTTCACCAGTCGTTGGCCTAGATGCGGATCAAACTTCGGTTGCACTTCAGCAGTCATGCGGCAGGAACTTCCTTGGGTTCTTCCAGACTCTTCGACAATTTTCCCGCCAATTGCGGAAACGCCCCCACCGCTCGTCGCGCCGCGAGTCGGACTCGCGGATCGGCCAGCCGAGATTCATCGCCGGTTTGCAATACGCGATCGAGATACAACTGCCACACGCCGGGGTTTTCGGCGAGCGCGGTGACGCGTGTTTTCCCCAGCTCATTGAGTTCGACACCGGCGATGCCCACCGAGGACAACGGCCAGCAACTGCCGAGATCGAGCAGGCAGCGAACCAGCGGATCGTCGTGCGACCGCGCTCGTGCCAGCCGCACCAGGTCCGGCAGAAAACGGAGACACAGGTCGACCGAAAATTGTTCGCGAGCGCCGGCCAATTCCGGGCCGTGCAACGATTGCTGCAATCCCGCGACCGGCGTATCGCGAAAGACCAAGACCTGAGCACTGCGGTAGATGGCCATCGCTCCGAACAACGCCGATGTTTGATCGAGCGGCGGCAGGTCGCGCGGCAGTTGTTGTCGCCAGGCTAGGTCGTGTTGCTCGAGCAAGGCCCACAACTGCGGATCGT
Source organism: Anatilimnocola floriformis (assembly GCF_024256385.1). Taxonomy (NCBI): domain Bacteria; kingdom Pseudomonadati; phylum Planctomycetota; class Planctomycetia; order Pirellulales; family Pirellulaceae; genus Anatilimnocola; species Anatilimnocola floriformis. The sequence continues at coordinate 15,933 of NZ_JAMLFW010000005.1, read as the reverse complement.
CGAGCGCGATGTCTCCCTCGGCCTCAACCGTCACCCGGCTGTGGTGGAAAAGTTGCTGGAGAAAATGAGTAAGGGGCATGATTTGGTTGTAACTGCTGGTGCGTGGCGAAGCGAGTTGCCATGGCAAGAGAGGAGTAATTCTAAAGCCGGTAATCCACCGGGGCGTTAGAGCGCGCGCAGCGCGGCGATGACTTGGCCGAGCTCGTCACCGATGGCTTCGATGCGGAACTGGCGAGTTTGTTCGCCGGTCACTTCGATTTGAATGAGGAGATAAGAATCAGGGAGCGCGGGTTCGACCTTATCGGCCCATTCGATGAGCGTGAGGGCCGCCTCGTCGTAGAGTTCATCGGTGCCGAGCTCGCGGAATTCGTCGGCGTCGTGCAGGCGGTAAGCGTCGAGATGGTAAAGACGCCGCGAGCCGTTGTATTGCTGGCAGAGGACGAACGTCGGGCTGGTGACATCGGCGGGGTCGATGCCCGCCGCCGCGGCCAGGCCCTGGACGAAGCGGGTCTTGCCGGCTCCGAGAGTGCCGCAGAATGCGATCGTCGCGCGCTGCGGCAAAACGCTGACGAGCATGGCCGCCAGGCGATCGGTATCGGCCAGCGAATTTGAGCTGAAGACGTACTCACTCAATGCTCGTACCCTCGCGGCTCGAGCGGCAGAACTTCGCCGCTTGGCAGTTGCTGTTTCAAACCAGGCTCGGCCGTGAACGTGCCGATTTGCGTGAGTTGGACTCCCAGCGGTTGTTCGCGCAGCAGACGATCGGCTTCGCGCGGAGGAACGGCGAGGATCAATTCGAAGTCTTCGCCGTCGGTAAGTGCATGACGCCAGGCTGCGGCGAGATCTTCGCCGCAATGCTCGGTCGTTGCGAGCGTGAGCGGAATGTGTGCGAGCTCAAGCAGCGCACCACAACCGCTGGCCGAGCAGATTCGCGACAAATCGAGGGACAAGCCATCGCTGACATCGATGGCAGCATGAATCTCGGCACTCAATTGCTGCAGCAGCAGTGCCTCGCGCACGCGTGGCGTGAACGTAAGATGCCTTCCTTCGATGCTGCGGCCGAATTGGCCCGTCACGAGCACGGCATCGCCCGGTTCAGCGCCGCTCCGCAGCCAAGCCTTACCAACAGGCACTTCGCCGAGCGCGGTGACGCTGATCACCAGCGGCCCGCTCCAGCTATTCGTATCGCCGCCGGCAATCGCGCAACCCAGCTCTTCAGCGAGCGGCAACAGCCCCTCGAAAATGCCTTTCGCCATGGCCAATGCTTGTTCAGCGCCATCTTTCTTGCTCACTGCGATCGAAACAAACGCCGCCACGGGCTTGGCCCCCATCGCGGCCAGATCGCTCAGATTTACCGCGAGCGCTTTGCGTCCCGCGGCAGCGGCCCCGCATTCGTTCAGCAGAAAATCGGTGCCGTCCATCAGCATGTCGGTGGTTACGACGGTTTGCTGTCCCGTTTGCTGCGCTAGGAGCGCAGCATCATCGCCAACGCCGAGCGGGATGTTTGTTGCCGCTGGAATTCTTTCGCGCAACCAGCGGAGAAATTCGAGTTCCATAACCTCTAGATTAACCAAACGGATCGACGATGCGCGCTGGAAAGGGATTGTTGTAGCGTTCGCCCTCGGTTCGTCCGGGCCGCGGCGTGAAGATCAGCTTATTCCCTTGCTGCTCGACGCGGCAGCCCGTGGCCTGCAGCAACAAGCCGAGAGCATCGCGGCGGCGGTACGTGGCGTGCTTTTCCGAGGTCGTTCTCCCGCGGCGAGGTTCTTTGGGCAACAGCACTGAGTAATCAAACTCGATGCTCGTCTCGGCCAGGAGTTGATCGATTGCGATCGGGACGACATCGTGAGCACTCACGGTGAACACATTGACCCGCGTTTCCCACTCGTGGGCTTGCGTGCTGCCTGGTTCGAATGCAACCTGCGCGACACCCGTGCGATCGATAAACTCTTCGCCATCCTCGGCGGGCACCAGCCAAAGTTGGCCGTAGCGATAGTCGAAACGAAAACCGTTGGCGAGAGTTTCTTCGCAGAGCGTCGCGGCGAGTAACCCAGGACTGTTGAAGTCGAGCCAAGAGTCACCCTCGCGATTCTCCCGAAACACAACGGCTTTCTCCGGGTTGCCGAGAAATCCCAGCACCGAATAATCACCCCTGCCATCCTCGTACCAATTTCCTGACTTGGCCGTTTCGAAAAACTTCGCCAGCCGCTCATCGTCGACATACGGGCTCCGCAGCCAGGCGATAAAGTGCTCGACAATCGGTACATCGTTCCAAAGGACAAGATCGCCGTGACGGTACTCAGCCGTGCGAAGAAGTTCGCCGCTGGGTGAGGCCCATTTCCGCTTGACGTGACCATTGATGCTGTCCCACTCCGAAGTGACCACGACATGTGGATTTGGAAGTGGGCGCGCCCATTCTTCGCCGGGTAATGTCAGCGGCGCAAGATAGGGAAATCCGGGCGGCGTTGGCGATCCGTACCGTTCGCTTATCAAGAATCGCCACGTGCCATGCGGCGCATTGTCTCGGTACTGTCCCTCCGTAACCCATGTCGTGCCGTCACCCGCGCGAAAGGGGCCGTGCATTTTGCCGTGCCGATAATACCCCTCGATCAAGACTCTTCCCTGCTCATCAAAGCACTGTCGTAGACCGTGTAGTTCTCCTTCGTAATACGTGGCCAGATAGTGAGGTCGGCCATCGCGCTGAATTCTCAGAGGTCCGTTGAGAACTGCCTTGCCCCGCCAATCGCGGCGATAAGTGGCGATCTCGACTTCTTGAAAAAGAGGGTTTTCAGCGCCACTCGATGATAAATGCCTTTCTTCCCAAGGCCAGCGATACACCGCAATGGCGACCGCCACCAGCGTGATCGCGAGCAACAGCGTGCGCAGGCTGAAGCGAAGAGGAGACCAGTTGCGCGTGGGTGTTGTCATGAGTGGGCCTGCCAACGTCGCGAGCAATTCTACGCGTGCCGGCAGCATAATTCATCTTCTCGGGCAACCTAACGTCGGTCGTAGGAAATAATGGGAGTGTAGCCCAGGTTCTCGAGTTCGGGCCGCAAGTCAGGTACGGGTGGATTCCTCATTAAATCCTGCGACATGATCCAAATGACGTGAACTTGATTGTTCTCGCGCTGAACGTGCACCCTGACAACGCCCGGTTGTGCGCTCAACCAAGTCTCCAGCGACGAATCGTCTGCGGGCAGACGACCACATTTGGCCTGAATGCCGTAGCCATAGGAGGGCTTGATTGCCTTTGCGCCGATTCCGACGATTGCCGACAGAGCGCAGACCACGGACAGGCCGATCAATAATGTTCGCAGGGAGAATCGCATCTCCGCCATTCTACTTTCTCAACCCAGCGGCGAGCTCTATTTATCGGGTGGCGACCGGCTGGGCTGGGCGACAATCGGCCACTAGTTAATGGGTTGTTTTCCAGCGATGATACTACCGGTCCGCAGGGAAGCGGGCGCTTTCGACTCTCCAGGATTTGTGAAACGTGTGAAGCAAGGGCGAACGGCGATGAGCGGTGGTCAGATCGATTCGGTGATGCAAGAAGACCGGAAGTTTCCCCCCACGGCAGACTTTCAAGCCGCGGCGAAGATTGGCTCGTTCGCGGCCTACGAATCCCTGTACGAAGAGTCGATCCGCGATCCCGAAAAGTTCTGGGGCGAACTCGCGAGGAAAGATCTCCATTGGTTCAAGCCATTCAATAAGGTGCTCGATTGGCAACCGCCGTTCGCCAAGTGGTTTGTCGGCGGCACGACCAATGTCAGCTACAACTGCCTCGATGCCCATCTAAATAGTTGGCGCAAGAACAAAGCCGCCTTTATTTGGGAAGGTGAGCCCGGCGAACAGCGGACGATTACTTATGCTCAGCTGCATCGCGAGGTTTGCAAGTTTGCGAACTCGCTGAAAAGCCTGGGCCTCAAGCCCGGTGATGTAGCGACCATTTATATGCCGATGGTGCCGGAGCTGGCGATTGCCATGCTCGCTTGTGCGCGAATCGGTGTGGTACATAGCGTGGTCTTCGGCGGGTTCTCGGCCGAAGCGATTGCCGATCGCAACAACGATGCGAAAGCCAAAGTCGTCATCACGGCCGATGGCGGTTGGCGCCGCGGCAAGTTGCTCGAATTGAAAGCGACCGTCGATACCGCGCTGGCGAAGTCGCCGACGGTGCAGAACTGCGTGGTCTTTCAACGGGCCAAAAACAATGTGGCGATGAAGGACGGCCGCGATCATTGGTGGCATGACATCACCGCCAAGGCTTCGGCTGATTGCCCGGCCGAGCAACTCGACAGCGAACATCCGCTGTTCATCCTTTACACCAGCGGTTCCACCGGCAAGCCGAAGGGCATCCGCCACACGACGGCAGGTTACAACCTGTTCGTGAAGAAGACCTTTGAATGGGTCTTTGATTATCGCGACGACGACATTTTCTGGTGCACGGCTGATTGCGGTTGGGTCACCGGTCACAGCTACATCGTCTACGGCCCGTTGTCGGCGGGCGCTACGACGGTAATGTACGAAGGGGCTCCGAACTGGCCCGAAGAAGACCGCTTCTGGGACATCATCGAACGGCATCGCGTAACGATTCTTTACACGGCCCCGACGGCGATTCGGGCATTCATCAAGTGGGGCGATCATCACGTCGACAAGCATGACCTCTCGAGCCTGCGGCTGCTCGGCACGGTCGGCGAAGGGATCAATCCCGAAGCGTGGATGTGGTATCACCGCAAGATCGGCGGCGAGCGTTGCCCGATCGTCGATACGTGGTGGCAGACTGAAACGGGCGGCATCATGATGAGCCCGCTCCCTGGCGCCATCGCGACCAAGCCCGGCAGCTGCACCAAGCCGATGCCCGGCGTCGTGCCGGTGCTGCTCGATGAGCAACTGCAACCGGTCGGCCCCAATCAAGGCGGCATGCTCTGCATCGCCAAGCCGTGGCCTGGCATGCTTCGCGGCCTGTGGGGCGATGACGATCGCTATGTGCAGCAATATTGGACGAAGGTCCCCGGCAACTATCTGACCGGCGACAACAGCCGCGTCGACAACGACGGCTATTACTGGATCATGGGTCGCATCGACGACGTGATCAACGTCAGCGGCCATCGTCTGAGCACCATCGAAGTCGAGAGCGCTCTCGTCAGCCATCCGAACGTCGCCGAAGCCGCTGCCGTCGGCCGGCCTGATGAACTGAAGGGTCAGTCGGTCGTCGTCTTCGTCACGCTCAAGAGCGGTGAAGCCAACGATGCGTTGAAAACCGCGATGAAGCAGCACGTCCGCAAGGAAATCGGTGCGCTCGCGGTGCCGGACGACATTCGCTTTACCGGTTCGCTGCCGAAGACGCGCAGCGGCAAGATCATGCGGCGGCTCTTACGCGATATCGCCGCCGGAAAAGAATCGGTGCAGGATACGAGCACGTTGGAAGATTACAGCGTGCTGGCGAAACTCCGCGGCGATGAAGAGTAAATCTTCGTAACTTCTCCGCTCCAGGCCGGACCAATAGTCCGGCCTACTTTTTCTCTAGAGTGGTGCTCGCCGCGGCCGGGTGGCGGTGCGGGCGGGCATCGGTGTCGTGCCGCCGCTGAGATCGACGGGCGGCGCATCGCGGTCGTCTTTCAGCTGCCCGTGAGCATGAGCGGCAATCGCTCGTTCCACTTTCACTGCCGGCAGCGGTTCGCCGGCCGTTTCTTGACCTGGCGGATTTCCCCAAACGCAGCGGCCACCGTTGCGCGTTTGCAGTTCGTAGCTGATTCTGCCGTTCGTATCTTCGCTCACCACGATGCGATACAAACCGAGCGCCGACCAACGATCACCCCAGGCCGCTGCGATCTTGGCGGCTGCAGTCACGCGAGGATTTCCCCAGTCCGTGCCATACGGTCCCGCCGGCGCGGTGTCGCCAGCGTCGATCCGCAGCAGGTCCGGCAAGTTGCGAGCGGCAAAGGCTTCGCTGGGCGAGGGCAGCAGCGTCGCTTTCTCATCAATCAGCAGTAGCTCGGGCCGGCCGCGGTAAGCAACCTCGACGGTCGCCATCGGCTTGCGATATTCCAGATCGACGATGACCTGCGCCGGATACGACTTGCGAACCTGCTTCACTTGAGCAACCCAATTGTGCACGGCAAAGGCTCGGCGCACGCGATCGAGGAGCGCCCGTTCGCGCAGATCCATGCGAGTCAGCCCGCCGTCGCGAATCGCTTCGGCTTTGACGTCTCCCTCGATCCAAGGTGGCTGCGAAGTGACTAGCAATTGCTCGGTGGTGACTTGATAAGGCTCGGAAGCGAGCGAAGGTTCGCCCCAACGCTGCCACGCTTCTTGAAAGCCCCAATAAGCCGCGCCGCAAAGGATGATCAAGCCGACCAGTGTGCGATAGCGAGGATGAAACAAGACAGAAACCACCGACGGACTGCTTTCGACAGGCTTCGCCGGTGGCGGGGTATTTTTTTTCATGTGCGAACTCCATTTCTAAACACTCTTCGCTCCGCAAAGAGTTCTCTCTGACAACTCGGCGACTACCAAACTTCAATCGCCAGTTCCAAATCGATGCCATTCCGATCGGCAACCACCTTGCGAATGTGCGCGATCAGATCGAGCACGTCGCTGGCCTTGGCTTTGCGGCCGGCCACGAAGTAGTTGGAGTTCCGATCGCTGATCGATACATCGCCGCGGCGCTCACTCTTGAGGTCGGCTTCGTCGATCAGGCTGGCGGCAGTCCGCCCGCCAGCGTCCTTGAAAATGCAGCCCGTATTTTGATCGCTGAGAGGGAGAGAGGCCTTTTTCAGGATCCACTGCTGCTGCATTTGTTTCGTCAGCCAGGCTGGATCGCCGGGCTCTAGTTCCAGTTCGGCAGACAGAATTACCAAGTCGTCGAGACTGCTGGCGCGATAACCGAAACGCAGGTCTTGCTTCTGCCGAGTTTTGACTTCGCCGGTCGTCGACAACACCGTTGCTGAGACCAGCCATTGACCGATGTCGCCGCTGTGCGTGCCGGCGTTGGTGTGCAACGCGCCGCCGAGCGTGCCCGGAATGCCGGCGAGCATTTCAATGCCGGCCAGTCCTTCGCGAACGGCTGTTGAGACGACATGGCCGAGCTTCGCACCGCCGCCGGCGGTGATGCGCCGACCTTGATGAGTGATGTTGGCAAAAGCGCCAGCCGTCAGTTGCACGACAACGCCCTTCACGCCTTCGTCGCGCACGAGCAGATTCGAGCCACCGCCGAGAACTCGCAACGGCAAGCTATTCTGCTGGCAGCGCTTGACCAATTCCACGAGCTCGGCCTGCGAAGTCGGCTCGGCGAAGTATTGCGCCGCTCCGCCAAGTCGCAGCCAGGTGAACGGAGCCAGCGGCTCCTGCTCGCGAACGAAATGTTCCAGTCCCGTCAGAATTCCCATGCCCGCCTGGTGCTCCAGAAAAGCCGTGCTTCAAAACCGTGATTTCAGCCCGCACATTCTAACGCAATCCGCCGCGCCCGTCATTGCCGATGCAGCGGATGATAGCACCTCGCGACAGCTTGACGCATTTCCTTGCACATTCTTTAGCCAACCTTCGCGGGCTGCTCGCTTGAGCCCCCTAGCGAACGCAATTATAGTCACGAGTCTCCCCTTGGCCCTGCCGCTAGCAACAACCTTCCTTCCACTGGTTTGCCGCATGCCTGTTCGCTTGCTTTCGATCGGTTCTTTTTTTTCGCTGCTAGCCCTCGTCTTATTTGGCTCGGCGCAGGCCCAGGAAAAGACCGGACCGCGACTGATGGTGGTCGTTAGCGTCGATCAGTTCTGCCAGGACTACCTCATCCGTTTTCAGGACAACTTTCCCGAAGACACGAAGCAGAGCTTCTTTCGCAACGTGCTGCAGAACGGCGCTTTCTATGCCAACTGCCATCACGCTCATGCGATCACCATCACGGCGCCGGGGCACTCGGTGCAGCTGACGGGCGCTTATCCGGGCACGACCGGCGTGATTGAAAACGATTGGTTCGATCGCGCGACGGGCAAGATTCGTTACTGCGTTTCGGATCCGCTCGTCGAAATCATCGGCATCACCGGCGGCAAGCCGATGTCGCCGCGGGTACTGCTCGTCGATACTGTCGGCGATCGCTTGAAACTCGCCAACAGCCAGTCGAAGGTCTTCGGCGTGGCGATCAAGGATCGGGCTTCGATCTTGATGAGTGGCCATCGGGCTGACTGCGCATTTTGGATGGAAAAAAATCAGTGGGTCACATCGACCTATTACCGCTCCGACCTGCCGGGCTACTTTCGCAATATGAACGACGCCAAAGCCGTCGAACAATTCCGCGGACAGACTTGGGAGTTGCTGCTACCGAAGGAGAAGTATCACAACCAGCAGTTCGCCGACGACAACGTGCATGAGAACCCCCCGTCGGGATGGACGGCTGCGTTTCCGCATGCGATGGCCAAGGCCGGCGAAATGACGGCCGACAAATATGGCGATCACGTTTTGTTTTCGCCCTTCGGCAACGACTACACGCTGCTCGCCGCGCGCACGGTCATCGAAAATGAAAAGCTTGGCGCCGATGACGCTCCCGATTTGCTGACGATCAACTTTTCGTCGAACGATTACGTCGGTCACGCCTTCGGTCCGCTGAGCCTGGAAGTCGAAGACATTACCTATCGCACCGACCGCCAGCTAGCCGGTTTTGTGAAGTATCTCGATGAGCAAGTCGGCGCGGGCAAGTGGACCTTGGCTCTAACGGCTGATCACGGCGTGGCGCCAATTCCAGAATTGGTCGCCGAGCGCCCGCAGGTTGGCGAACGCACACTCCCCGCCAAGCGCAACCCGATCGGCGATTCGAAGGTCATTAAAGAGACGCTCGAAAAACTCCTGCGGCAAGAAATCAAAGTAAAAGAGCTGCAGGATCCAAAAACGAAAAACGTGATTCTCGATCTCGACTCGAATCAGGTCTATCTGAACTACGACCATCCGAACTTGAAAGCCAATCATCTGGTGCAAGCCCGCGAGCTGATTCGCGATTGGCTGCTGCGGCAGAACTACGTCGCCGCCGCATACACGCGCGAAGAACTCCTCGCCGGCGGCGATGCTCGGCTGCTCGCCAAGATGCGTCTCAGTTTCAATCCGCAGCGCAGCGGCGACGTGCAGTATTGCTACACGCCTTACTCCATCCCCGGCGTGTCCGGCGCCAAACCGCGCGGCACGACCCACGGCAGTCCGTGGCATTACGACACGCATGTGCCGATGCTGCTAATCGGCAACAGCATCGTCACGGGCAAATACGAACGCCGCATCAGCCCGGCTTTCCTCGCTCCCACGGCATCGCGACTCCTCGGCGTCGATTCTCCCGGCGGCTGCCAGGAAGATCCCCTGCTCGAAGCCCTGACGCCGAAGGCGAAGTTTTGAGCCAGTCGGCTAAGAATATAACAGGGAATTGCGATTTGCATTTTAGCCTAAGCTATTCGTGCAGAAGGCCTTAGGAAAAACGCAGACGCGATTTTCATAACCCCTCGTCCTTGTTTTTTCAATCCTCAAGATATCGACTGAAGTCGTTTTTTAACAACGACTTACTTGCGAAACCCTGACAGACGGCCAGTCTGATGACCGCCCGTCGAAAGGCGAAAATTTCGCTAATCGTTGGATATTTTTCTTGACCGTCGTTATACTCCTCACGACTACTGCAGATTCCGCCATCGCTGCAATCTGAACGGCTTGGTTTCGTGGGAACAGAGAACCAAGGCTGGTTGTATTTGTCGGTAGCCAGCAATCTCCATCTATTCTCTCTGTTTTCTCGGTAGCCTCTTCATGCTGAGCCGCACCCGCTCTCTGTACGCTCGTTTCTTGGGTCGATTGGGTAAAAACCCCCGCAGTAAAGACGCTTCAAGCGCGAAAAAACGCCGCGCGTTTTTGGAAGCTCTCGAGCCGCGGATGGTGCTGCATGGCGATACGTCGCAAGAGATTTTGCCTCCCGACGCGCCCACCGACGTGTTGACGCCGGTGGCATTTATCAATCAGGGCAAGCTGGTTGTGCGGTCGGCGACTGGTTCGGAATACAACAACGAAATCATCGTCAAGCAGGACGGCGAAGGGAACATTCTCGTCACCGACGTCCTCTTGCCCTTTGATGGCACGACGATTCCCGGCGCGGAACTGCTGGAAGATCAGCACACGCTAAAGATTCCGCTCAGCGCGATTCCGACGCAGCAGTTGCACGTGTTTGGCGGCAACGGCGACGACACGCTGCGCGTCGATATGTCGCATGGCAACGCGATTTTGGAGAACGGCCTGTTTTTCTACGGCGGTGGCCAGAACAGCACCGACCCGGGCGATCAGATCATTTTGGAGAACGGCGAGGTCGACAGCGTCGATTACTCGTTCGTCAACGATAACGACGGGTCGATCGCGGTCGATGGTCACCTGCTGACCTACGTGGGACTTGAACCTGTCATCGATAACCTTTCGGCGACGACTCGTAGCTTTACATTTACGGGTGGCGCGGAGACGGTATTGATCAGCGACACCGGTGGCGCCGACGGGGTGACGACAATCAACAGCACGCTGGGCGAATCGGTGGCTTTCACAGCGCCGACCACGTCGCTGACAGTGATCACCAATGGCGGCGACACGGTGAACATCAGCGGCTTTGATGCTGCGTTCAACACGCCGCTGATTTCGCTCGAAGGGACAACGAGCACCAACACCTACAATCTGGGCACGGGCAACGTCATTCCCGATGCGACCAACGTTAACCTCGCCGGCAATGCAGCGCTGGTACTGAATGCCGCGAACGGCGAAACAATCGGTGCGTTGTCGTCGACCGATGCCACGCCAACGGTGACGCTGAACCAAACGTTGACGACCGGCAACGCCACGAACTCGACGTTTTCGGGCGTGATCTCCGGAGCGGGCGGTCTGACCAAGGTCGGCACGGGAACGTTCTCGCTAACGGGCACGAATACCTACACCGGCGTGACGGCGTTCAGCGGCGGTATTCTCAATGCAGCCACGATCACCGATTACGGCGTGCCGGGCGCGCTCGGCGCGCGGCTCGCTGCGCAAGAGACCGCGGCGGGCGACGGCATGGGTTTCGTGTTCCGCGGCGGCACGTTGCAGTACACGGGCGCCACGCCGCAGAGCACGAATCGCCAGATTCGCGTGCAAACGACCGGCGGCACGATCAACGCCTCGGGCAGCGTCGCCGCGGCCACGCTGACATTTTCCTATAGCGGAACGAATACGAACTGGTTCGACACGGGCGGCCAGCGCACCTTCACGCTAACGGGCACGAACACCGGCGCGAATACGTTTGCGCAGCAGATTACCGACCAGTCGACCAACCCGACGAACCTCACCAAGGCCGGCACGGGAACGTGGTGGGTGACCAACAACGCGAGCAACTACACAGGTATTACTGCCTTCAACGGCGGCATTTTGAATGCTTCGACCGTCACCGACTACGGCGTGGCGAGCGCGCTCGGTGCGCGACTCGCATCGCAGGAAACCAGCGTCGGCGAGGGGATGGGCTTCGTCTTCCGCAACGGCGGCACACTGCAATACACGGGTGCAGTCGCCCAGTCGACGAATCGCCAGATTCGTGTGCAAACGACTGGCGGTGGGCTCGATGCATCGGGAAGTGTGGCGACCGCGACGCTGTCGTTTACCTACAACACGACGAACACCAACTGGTTCGATACCGGCGGCGTTCGTACGTTCCGCTTAGGCGGTACGAACACCGGCGCCAATGTATTCGCGAATCTGATTACCGATCAGGCGGCTAGTCCCACGAGCATTACCAAGACCGGCGCGGGAACCTGGAACCTGACCAACACCGCCAGCACCTATACCGGCGTGACGGCGTTCGAAGGGGGTATTTTGAATGCTGCTACGATCGCCGATTACGGTGTGCCGAGCAGCTTGGGTGCCCGCACTGCAGCCCAGGAAACTGCAACGGGCGACGGCATGGGTTTCGTCTTCCGCGGCGGTACCTTGCAGTACACAGGCGCGGTTCCGCAGTCGACCAATCGCCAGATTCGTGTGCAGACGACGGGCGGCATGATCGATGCTTCAGGAAGTGTGCCAACCGCGACGCTCTCGTTTACTTACAACACGACGAACACCAACTGGTTCGATACGGGTGGCGTGCGAACCTTCCGCTTGGGTGGCACAAACACCGGCCCGAATGTCTTCGCCAACATCATCATCGATCAGGCAGCCAGTCCAACTAGCATCACCAAGACCGGCGCGGGTACTTGGAACTTGACGAACACGGCCAGCACCTACACCGGCGTGACGGCGTTTGAAGGCGGCATTCTGAATGCTGCCACGATCGCCGATTACGGTGTGCCGAGCAGCTTGGGTGCCCGCACTGCAGCCCAGGAAACCGCAACGGGCGACGGCATGGGTTTCGTATTCCGCGGCGGCACGTTGCAATATACGGGCGCGGTCGCACAGTCGACGAATCGTCAGATTCGCGTCCAAACCACGGGCGGCACGATCGATGCTTCCGGTAGTGTGCCGGCCGCGACGCTCTCGTTCACCTACAACACGACGAACACTAACTGGTTCGATACGGGTGGCACGCGCACGTTCCGCTTGGCTGGTACGAACACCGGCCCCAATGTCTTCGCCAACATCATCATCGACCAGGCAGCCAGCCCGACCAGCATCACCAAGACCGGCACGGGCACTTGGTACTTGACCAACACGGCCAGCACTTACACCGGTGTGACAGCGTTTGAAGGTGGCATTCTCAATGCCGCGACGATTACCGATTACGGCGTTGCAGGTAGCCTCGGCGCGCGTCTGGCAACGGCAGAATCAACGGCTGCGGAGGGGATTGGGTTTGTCTTCCGCGGCGGCACGTTGCAATACACGGGGAGCACTGCGCAGTCGACCAATCGTCAGATGCGCGTGCAGACCACGGGCGCAACAATCGACGCTTCGGGATCGATACCAGCCGCTTCGTTGAGCTTTACCTACAACGCGGCGAATACCAATTGGTTTGATACGGTGGGTGTCCGTACGCTGACGTTGACGGGCACGAACACGGGCGCAAATACGTACGCACAGATCATTGCCGATCAAACCCCTAACGCGACGAACCTGACGAAGTCGGGAACAGGTAGTTGGACGGTAAGCGGTGTGAATACCTACACCGGCGCCACAACGGTTAGCGACGGAACGCTGCGCAACGGCAGTGCGAACACGTTTACCTCGAAGGGGGTGTTGAACATGTCCGGCAACGGCGTGTTCGATCTGGGTGGTTTCAACGCGGCGTTTACGAATGTCGGCACGAGTGCGACTACCAATACGATCACCAACAACGGCGCGAATGCCGCGTTTACTGAATCCAATCAGTCGAGCACCATCAGCGCACTGATCACCGATGGCACTGGCGTGCTGACTTTCAATCTCGCCAACCCCAATGCCAACGTCACTCCATTCTTGCTGACGAGCCCGAATACATTCTCGGGTGGTCTGCTGTTGCAAAACACTGCCGCCGGCACACGATTGCGCATCAATGGCGCAGTTACCACGGTGGGTACGCCGGGCGCGATTGTGAGCAGTCCGTTTGGACGCGGCGCGATCACGATCGGCAGCGCGGCGACCGACAAGGCGCAAATTCTGTTCGATACCGCCGCCAATATCACGCTAGTCAACAACGTGATTGTCAACACGGCCCTCGGCACCGATCAACTCGGCGGCATCCGCATCGATACGACCGGCAACGTGATGTCGGGCACTGCAACCGCCAACCTGGCCCGCATCAAAGTGATGGGCGCAGGTGCGATGACATTCACTGGCCAATTGACAGGAACGAATGGCCTCGAAGTGCTCGCCTCGGGCGGCGTGACGCTGAATAACGCAACCGCCAGCCCCAATAACTATGCCGGCAACACGCTGGTCGGCGTGATTGGGCGTTTGAATCTCGGCGCTGCCAATCAGATTCCCAACGGTGCAACGGCGGGGCTCACGCAGGTCGATGGCACGCTCAATCTCAACGGTTTCAGCGACACCATCAACGGCCTCGCGGGCCAGGGCGTGGTCGACGGCATCAGCGGTACGCCGACATTGACGTTCGGCGACAACAATGCGACCGGCAATGACTTCGGCGGCACGATTCGCAATACGGCCGGCACGCTCGGAATCGCCAAGATCGGCACCGGGGTGCAAACCATCAGTGGTACGAACACCTACAGCGGCCCGACCGACATCAATGCTGGAACGCTGCAAACCGGAGTCAACGTTCCGGTTCCAAATTTTAGTTTCGAATCGCCAGTCCTCACGCCGGTTAACACCAATTCTTACAACAATGCGACTGCCACCTGGACCTTCCTGGGCCTTAGCGGTTTGATCAACGGCAATGGCGGCGGTTTCAACCCCGCTGGCCTGGTGAATGGCAATCAGAACGGCTTTGTGCAGACACTCGGCAACTTCTCGCAGAGCATTACGTTCGCGAGCGCCGGAACTTACACGCTCCGATTTTTGACCGAGTCGCGCAGCAGCGGCGCGAATCCTTTCAACGTGCGCGTCGACGGCACGGTTGTCCTCGCCAATGTCACTCCTGCTTCGAGCACTTCATTCAATCTGGTCACAATCCCCGGTCTCGTGCTGACTGCCGGCGCCCACACACTGCAATTCGAAGGCTTGGAACCGACGCTCGATCGGACTTCGTTCATTGACTATGTGACGATCTCGGGCTCGGGCAATAGCAATGCCATTCCCGATACCTCGGTGGTAACGGTGGCGGCGACGGGCGTGCTGGCTCTCGCCAATAGCAACGAAACAGTGGGTCCTCTCAACGGCGCTGCAGGCAGTAGCGTGACGCTGGGCAGCGGTAACCTCACGATCAACAATACCGCGGCTGGAACCTTTGCGGGCAGCATCTCCGGCACGGGTCTCGTCGCCAAGAGCAACACCGCCACGCAAACGCTGAGTGGCGCAAGCACTTACACCGGCGCTACCACGGTAACCGCCGGTACGCTGTCGGTAACCGGCTCGCTCGTGAGTGCGCCGACGGTGCAGACTGGCGCCACGTTGACCGGCACCGGCACGACCGGCCTGCTGACGATCAATTCCGGCGGCACGCACGCGCCTGGTACCGCGATTGGCACAACAACCGTCAACGGCAACTACGTCGAAAACGGTGCGTTGCAGATTCAAATCGGCTCGCCTTCGGGCAGTGTGGCGGGCACCGACTACGACCAGGTAAAGGTGCTGTCATCGGGAAGCGTTGCCATCGGTGCGTCCGCAACCTTGGTGGTGACCTACACCGGCGCTGCGGGCACATTCAATCCCGGCAGCGGCCAGGTGTATGTGATCATCGACAATGATGGCACCTCGCCGGCAGATACAACGGGAACATTCAACGGATTGCCCGCCGGCGCGACAGTGATGGTTGACGGCAAAGCCATGACTATTCAATACAACGGTGGGGATGGAAATGACGTCGTGCTGGTCGGACCAACGGCATCACTCTACGTCGATGATGACTTCCCGGCGTCGGGTGTGGTTGATGGTGATCGGGAGACTCCCGGGGTGCAGTCGGCGACGATGGGGGTGAATGCGTTTCAGTCGTTGGCAGCGTTGTTTACGGCGCTGCCGAGTTACAGCGGTGTGATCATTGTGAATGGTGGTGACTATTCGGCGACTCCGGCGGCGCTCGCCGGTGGTGGCGATGTGACGCTACGGTTGGTGCAGGATCTGACGCTGAATGAACTCAACGTGACGCTGGGCGCGCTGACAGGTAGCGCCGGTGATCAGATCGTGACGCGGTTCTTTAACTCGGCGAATGCGAATTTGATTTTGACGAGTGGGTCGTTCCCGGGCGTGATCAGCGGCACGGGCAACGTGGTGAAGAGTGGCACCGGCGCGGTGACGCTCAGCGGCACGAATACGTTCAGCGGTTTGACCGATGTGCAGGCCGGGACGCTGCAGATTTCGAATGCGAGCGCGCTCGGTACGACGGCGGGC
>NZ_JAMLFW010000004.1 GCF_024256385.1 Anatilimnocola floriformis | reverse complement strand
GATGACAGCGTCACTGGCGTGAACGGTTACTCTGCCAAATTACGACTGACCCAAGTTGTCTGTGCGGGTGTGTCTATCGGTTGCCGGAGATTAGGTGGCGTCGCGATGCGAGTTGGGCAGCCCGGCGATTGTGAGCCACCCAATTAATGTAGAATAAAGTGCGATATTGGGACCGCGATATTGCAGTGGTTTTTCAGCGTAAGTTGTTGGGCTGATGGCTTCTACGGGAAATTTCGGAAGTCGCATCACCTGTTATATTGCGTTCGCTCAAAATGGGGGGTGGCGTGGCGAATGAAATGGGCCGTTGGTTGCGGGGTGGCGTCTTGGGCAATGCCTCCGGGTCGCTGCGCGACAACGATTGCGGACGCAATCGTTGCTATCCAGATTTCCCTCGCCTCCCGCACCTCGCCTCCCGCACCTCGCCTCCCGCACCTCGCCTCCCGCACCTCGCCTCCCGCACCTCGCCTCCCGCCTCCCTCCCCCCAAGAAACGAAAAAACCTCCGCGGCCCGAGTCCGCAGAGGTTCTGTGTTTCGTCAGATTGCTGTTAGCAGCCGACTATTAGCGGTAGCGGCGATTCTTGAAATCGAGCATCCACCAACCGTCGTCCCATTCCATGGTCACCTTACGCCAGCCCAGCGGGACTTGCGGGTAGGGATAGAACGGTCCGATGTACGGCCAGGCCGAAGGCGAGTATTGCTTGGGGTAGGTCACGGCGGCGTAGTTGGGGTAAGCCGCGTAGCTTGGCCAAGCGTGGTTCGGCATCGACGGGTGGTCGTAGCGGGCTGGGGCGATGCCCATGCCGCCGCCGGTGTGCATCGGCATTGGTCCGCCGGCTTCAGCACCGTAACCGCCAGCGTACTCGCCACCTTGGCGGAAGCTGTAAGCCGGAGCGGCAGCCATTGGGACTTGCGGACGAGCGTAGGCTTGGGCCGGAGCTGGCGTCGGGCCGTAGCCGTAGCCAGGGTTCGGCATGATCGGTTGGATCGGCGTGGGCCGAGTGGCAACCTGTTGCACGCCAGGAAGCGTGGGAGCCAGCGAAGGAGCAACACCGCTGCCGATTTCGGACCGCGATTGCAGCACCGAGCTGACCGGCGACTGCTGGATCGGCGAAACCATCGGCACGGGCTTGGCCGTGGCAGTGGCGATCGTCGGCAGCGGATCGGCTGGTGCGGGCGAGGTGGCCGCAGCTGGTTCGACGGGCAGGTTCATGCTCGCCCGCATGTTGCGAGCTTGCGACGGACCGGCTTCCATGGCGTACTTGGCTTCAGTCGGCTTGGCCGACTTGGGCTTGCTGGCGGTGGCCGGCTGAGCCGGTTGGGAGCCAGCGGGCGAAATGGTGATGTCATTCACCACTTGCTTCACCCCCTTCACCCGGCGAGCCAGGTCGAGAGCGTGGGTCTGCTGTTCGGGCGAAGCTACATAGCCCGACATCCAGACCGTGCCTTCTTCGACTTGGAGCTCGATCTTGAAGCTCTTCAAGCCGCCAGACGCCTTTTCGGCGCTCAGCTTTTGGGCAATGGTCGTCCCAATTTGAGTATCTTCGGCTTTGTCAGCCATCGCCGCAGCTGGCGAGATCAGCAATCCCGCGAGCAAGGCATAACGAAACACAGTACGTCGCATGGTTCCCCCTCCTGAGGATGATTCGCTTTTGGTTGCTGCCTTGCGTTTCGCTCTCTCCACGCCTTGTGATACTCACACGGTGGTCGTCACGCGGTGCTAGGCACGTGGAGTGACGAGCGGAACGTCTCGGGTAAGGCATCAATCGAGTTTCGCCTTGCTTTCTTGGCAAATGCGAAACGAAACACTCGCGCAACTTGGGTCGATGCAAAGAGTGCCCGAAATACTCTTCGGCGAACGGTCGTGCAGGAAGGTAGCTTTTTTCCGATTTTGCCGGTCGGTACAGGGTCGTTTTCGGGCCGAAAACGGGTGTTTTGGCAGTGCTAGCGAGAAACTTTAACGACTGCGAAAGATGATCGGCCTGGTTGTCTGTTGTCGGCGCGTGCTGGCACGCATTTCGGGAGGGCGAGGCTCCTGCCGAGCCGCTGAGGTGGAACTGAGAAGGCCGCCAGCGACTGCTTTCGACCGGCGCAAGCTGCGACGGGCGGATCCAACAGAGTGACAACCGGCGGTTGAACTTCAACCGCGAATAGAAATGCCTCTGGCCGCTGCGCGGCACCGATTGCTGAAGCAATCGGTGCTATCCGGTAAACGCAATCCGGTTAGCGGACTTTGCCCACGACCACGCAAGCATTGTGGCCGCCGAAGCCGAAACTGTTGCTGATAGCAGCTTGGATCTGCCGTTCGCGCGGCTGATTGGCGGTGTAATCGAGATCGCAAGCTGGATCTTGATTGTCGAGATTGATCGTCGGGGCGATCACGCTGTCGCAAATCGACTTCACCGTGGCGACCAGTTCAAGACCGCCGCTGGCACCCAGCGTGTGGCCGAGCTGGCTCTTGGTGCTGGAAACGCTCAGGCTCTTGGCATGGTCGCCAAAGACCCGCTTGATGGCCTGCGTCTCGGCTTTGTCACCCAGGGGCGTGCTCGTGCCGTGGGCATTCACATATTGGATATCGGTGGGGTTCATGCCAGCGTCGCGAAGTGCTTCGGTCATCGCGCGGGCAGCGCCGGTGCCGTTTTCATCGGGAGCCGTAATGTGCCCCGCATCCGCGCTCGCACCCACACCGAGCAATTCGCAATAAATCCGTGCGCCGCGTGCCTTGGCGTGCTCGAGCTCTTCGATAATCAGCAGGCCGGCCCCTTCGCTCAGCACGAAGCCATCGCGGTCGATATCAAACGGCCGGCTGGCCCGCTTGGGATCTTCGTTGCGATTCGAAAGGGCTTTCATGTTCTGGAACGAAGCCAGGCTCATCGGTGTGATGGCTGCTTCGGTGCCGCCCGTGATCACCACGTCGGCATCGTTGTATTGAATCGTCTTGAAGGCCGCGCCGATGGCATTGTTCGAGCTAGCACAGGCCGTGGCGACCGAATAATTCACGCCGCGCAGGCCGTAGCGAATCGAAATGTTGCCGCCGGCCGCATTCAGCATCATCTTCGGCACCGTGAACGGGCTGACCCGATCCGGCCCCTTGGCGATCATCTTGGCCAGCTGCTCTTCGATCTCGTTCAGGCCGCCAATGCCGCTGCCGAGAATGGCGCCGCACCGCCAGGCGTCTTCCTTCGAGAAATCGAGGCCCGAATCCTTGACGGCTTCATAGCAGGCCACTTGCGCAAACTGCGAGAAGCGGTCGAGCCGCTTGATTTCTTTCTTATCGAGAAAGGCTTCGGGCGTGGCTTCTGGATTCCAATCATGCACGTCGCCGCCGAACTTGACCTTAAAGGCCCCGACGTCGAACACGCGCAAATCGTGCACGCCACTTTCGCCGGCGAGCAACTTGGCCCAGAAGTCCTTGACCTGACAGGCCAGCGACGAAACGACTCCCAACCCCGTAATCACTACACGTCGCTTCATGACCCAGCCTGTTGCTGCAAGTACGCAGTCTGCCACAATCACCACGAATCCAAACACAAAAACCCAGCTCCTGACGGGACTGGGCTTTCACAATCATACGTTCGAACGGCTGCAGGATCGAGCGCCCACCAGGGCGAACCAATCAGGCGCCTCGCAGCCCGTCCCTTAGCTCTTTTGAGCTTCTTCAATGAACTTGATCGCCTGGCCGACGGTTTGGATTTTCTCCGCAGCGTCGTCAGGAATGTTGATGTCGAATTCTTCTTCAAGCTCCATCACCAGTTCGACCGTATCGAGCGAGTCAGCGCCCAGATCGTTGACGAACGAGGTTTCGGGCGAGATCTTTTCTTTGTCGACGCCCAATTGTTCGGCGACAATATCAGTAACGCGTTCAGCGACGGATGCCACTTTCACCGTCCTCCATACACCAGGGTGTGGGGGTGCCCAGTGGTCTGCCAGGCAACACCGCCAGCAGGCCACAAGCGAGCAATAAACTTAGCTCTAAGGACACCTGCGTGCTCGCAGCGGTACCTGCGTACTCGCAGCAACAACAACGCGTCCCTCGATCTGAAACAGCATAAGATAGAGGAGATTTGCGCGATGGGTCAAGCCTGGATAGCAACGGTTCTTGGGATAGCACCAGCGAATTCGCTGGCTGTCGCAAATCTTCCTATTTCTCCCAGTTTTCCAAATGGATTTCCCGCGGCAGTTTGCGGCGATGGAGCACCAATTCCGTCCTGCTTGTCCGCCGAGTGAGCTCCCTGGACACCTTCCCCCAAAATTTGTACTTTTCCGCCTCGCCCAGCCAAAGAAGCCAAAGTGCGCGTCGTCACCCGTGCTCGGGGAGTTTTTTTGCCATGCGCCGCTGTGCCCTGATTCTGTGCCCTGATTCTGTGCCTGCTGCTGCCGGCCTGCACCGGCTGCTCCCTCTTTGGCGAGACACTGTTTGCCCTCTTCGGCGACTCGGCTTATTCCGGCGGTGGCGTGAGTTCGGCAGAGAAACGCGACCACTTCGATCGACAGGTGCAGGCCTCGCAGGATTACGGCGGGATGAATCCGTAAGTTGCCATCCGCACCGTGACCTGCCGACAGTGGCGACGCTCTAATCGGAATGCGATACTCACCGGCCGAGTGATTTGCCGGGAGTACCCGGTGGCAATGTTCTCTTCGGGCACAGGTGGGTTATGTCTCGCTCGTTGGTGTGCTGGCTGTTGTTATGCGCGCTGAGCAGCACTGCTCCGCTGTTTGCCCAGACCAATTCGCAGTGGGAGTTGCATGCCATCGACGCCGCTGCCGAGTATCCGGCCTGCGCGGTGATCGACGTCAACAAAGACGGCAAGCTCGACTTGGTGAACGGCGGGTTTTGGTTTGAAGCACCCACGTGGAAGAAGCATTTTCTCCGCGAGGTGGAGGTGATCCGCGGGCGGTTCGATGACTATTCGAACTTGCCGCTCGATGTGAATGGCGATGGCTGGACCGACATCGTCAGTGTGAACTATCGCAGCAAGAGCCTCTTCTGGCTGGAGAACCCGGGCGAAGTCATCAAAACCAAACCCGACACGCCGTGGGAAAAACGGCTCATCGATACGCCCGGGCCGATGGAGACGGGCCGCCTCGCCGATCTCGATGGCGACGGCGATCCCGACATTGTGCCGAACGGAATCGGCTTCGCGTGCTGGTATGAGTTCGACAAAGGGAAGTTCATCAAGCACGACCTGCTGGCGGAACTTTCGAGCCATGGCATTGGCGTGGGCGATATCAACGGCGATCGGCGGCTCGATTTAATCGGCACCGGCGGCTGGCTCGAAGCGCCCGCCGATCCACGCAACGGCCGTTGGATCTGGCATGCCGAGTTCAATCTCTCGCGCGACGCGAGCATTCCCGTTCTCGTGCATGATGTCGACGGCGACGGCGATGCCGATTTGATCTGGGGCCGCGGCCATCAGTTCGGTTTGTATTGGCTCGAACAAACCAAAAACGATGGCAACCGCGACTGGGAACGCCACACGATCGACACCGAGTACTCGCAATTCCATTCGCTACTGCTCGCCGATCTCGATGGGGATAAAAAGATCGAGCTCATCGCCGGCAAACGCTACATGGGTCACGAGGGGAAAGATCCCGGCGAATACGACACGCTCGGTATCTTCTCTTATAAATTCCTGCCGAAGACCCGCAGTTGGGAGCGCACAGCGATTCATACTGGCGGCGAAGTTGGTTTTGGAGTCGATCCGAAGGCCGCCGATGTCGATGGCGACGGCGACATTGATCTGGTGATGGGTGATCGCGATGGTTTCTTCTTGCTGGAGAATCGATTGGGAAAACCCGTCGAAGGTCCGCCCTTGACGCCTCCTTATCCGCAGCCAACGGTGCTCGATCCGAGCTATCACCAGCGGCCACTTCAAAAACAGCTGGAGTCGAAAATCGAACCCGTCAAAATAGCGGCAGACTGGGCGGCCCGCAAAGCAGAAATTCGCCGCGGCATGGAACTCGCCATGGGCAAGCTCCCCACGCCCGATCGCCGTGTGCCGCTCGATGTAAAAATCATCAGCGAAGAGGAAACGCCCGAATACACGCGCGTGCTGTTGTCATACGCCTGCGAGCGCGGCGATCGCACGCCCGCTTATCTGCTCATTCCCAAAGCGGTGAAAGCAAACCCCGGCAAACGGCATCCTGCCATGCTTTGCCTCCATCCGACGAACAAGGATGGCAAGCTGCAAACGATCGGCCTTGTCGGCGAACAGACGCGGCATTATGGCGATCAGCTCGCGAAGCTCGGCTTTGTTTGCCTGGTGCCCGACTATCCCAGCTTCGGCGATTACAAAGAGTACGACTTTGCTCAGAAGGACGCCGGCGGCAAAGAACCGCTCTACGTCAGCGGCACGATGAAGGCGATTTGGACGAACGTCCGCGCGCTCGACTTGCTCGAGACGCTCGACTACGTCGACGCCGAAAAAGTCGGTGCGATCGGCCATTCACTGGGTGGCCACAACGCGCTCTTCACCGCCGTGTTCGAGCCGCGCATTAAGTGCGTCGTGACGAGCTGCGGCTTCACGGGCTTTCACGATTACTACGGCGGTAAGCTCGCCGGTTGGACCAGCGACCGCTACATGCCGCGGATTCGCGACGTCTACGAAAACAATCCGGACAAGATGCCGTTCGACTTCCACGAAGTCCTCGCCGCCATCGCCCCGCGGCCGATCTTCGTCGCGGCCCCGCTGCACGATTCCAACTTCGACAATCCGGGCGTTCGCAAAGTCATCGCCGCCGCCGGCGGTGTGTACGAACTCTACGGTGCGAAAGACAAACTCACGGCCATCTATCCCGACTGTGCCCACGACTTTCCTGATGACGTTCGGGCGCAGGTTTATGATTGGTTGAAGAAGGAATTGAAGTAGATCGCTTTTTCGTACCAAATTCGGGCGAATTTGAAGTAGAAGAAAATCGTCCTCCGTTGTATTATATTACAACTCTTGAGTCGTGCCCTGCCGATGATTCAGGTGCGGAATGGATCGAGACATTCAGATTATCTGGGATATCGAAGATGACCCACAGGGAAACATTCAGCACATCGCCGAACACGACATCACTGTCGAAGAGGTAGAACAAGTGCTGCTGGATCCTGCGAGCCAATTTGCATCCAATCGGAATCCAGCGGGCAATAAGCTGACTTTCGGGTTTACCGCGGCGGGGCGCTACCTCGCAGTTGTTTGGGAACATGTCGGTGACGATCCGTTAACCGTCTACCCTGTTACAGCGTACGACGCGCCCGAGCCACGCAAACGGAAGGCAAGGTGAAAGATGATCCGCAAAGCTGCTACCAAAAAGCCGTTGAAGCCTGCGGCAGAAGTCCGTCGCCTCACTGCGGTTCGCGAAAAATTCCAAAGCGAACGACCGTCGCTGGAGACCCTGCTGGCGTCCGGTGAATACGACGCGATGCCGCAGGGAGAGCATTTTGCTCTGATGCGGGCGATCTCTGAATTGAAAGAGATTCGTCAACATAAGAAGCTCTCGCTCGCCAACCTCGCCAAACGCTCGGGCATCGACAAAGCCGCCCTGAGCCGATTGGAGAATGGGCAAAACTCTAACCCCACGTATTCCACGCTCTCCGCCATCGCCCGCGCACTCGGTGCGGAACTGCAGATCGTAGTGAAGGGAGCGAAGTAACTTCTGCGGAGTCGCCTCTCTCTGCAAATTGTTGCTTGAGCACACTTCCGGGTTTACATTCTCGCAGGTGCCAGCCGCGAACTGCTTTATCCGAGAGGAGTTCTCATGTCTGCCGAAAACATTGCGATTGCTCGCCGGTGGTTTGAAGAAGTTTGGAACCAACGGCGGGCGGAGACGATCGACGAATTGGTGACTCCCGACAGCTTGTGCTACACCGACAACGGTGTGATTCGGGGCGCGGACGAATTTCGCCAGCAGATGTACGAGCCGTTTCTCGCGGCGTTTCCTGAAATCGTCATTCAAGTCGAAGATGCGATCGGCCAGGGCGATCACGTGGTGGTCCGCTGGACGGCAGCGGCCAAACACGCCGGCGCTGGCCTCGGCTTCGCCAGCACGGGCCGCGACGTGCAGTTTCGCGGCTTAACCTGGGTGCAAATCCGCGACGGCAAATTCGGCGTCGGCTGGCAGAGTTCGAATATTCCGGAAGTGGTTCGCGGACTTTCGCTGCCGCAGGAGTGAGGAAGGGAGACGAGGGATGAGAGGCGGGAGAAGAACAACGAGGCAGCGGCGAAGCCGCTTGAACTCCCTCGCCCCGCTGCGGGGAGAGGGCTGGGGTGAGGGGTCGAGCAGCGAGTGTACTCGAAGTCTTGTTAGCTCGCCGCCGAGGAATTTGCGTCCGATCTTCTCGAGCAGTAGTTTAGGTGAAACCAATCACCGGAACCAACTGCCATGACAACGCTCAGTGCTCCTCGCCGTTCGTACTTGAGCTTTTCTTTTCGTACATTGCTGATCGCCATGACCCTGGCCTGTTTCGGTGCGGCATATTACCTCCATTGGCAGCAGCAGGAACGGCGAGCCGTCATTGCGCTGCGGTCCATGATGATCGACAGCCATTACGATCATGAGCATGCGGCGCTGCCGACAATGGAACTCGCCCACAGCAAAGGCCCGTTCGCATCATTGTTTCGGAAACGCACGCCAACCGAGCCCGATGCACCAAAGATCTTACGGCAAGTACTGGGTGACGATTACTTTCAATCGGTTACCGCCGTCAGCATCGTCACCAACGATGTCAACGAAATCAAAGCGGCCCTGCCGCATTTGAAACGGTTGCGAAATCTTCGCGAAGTTCTACTGCACTCCCCGTCGTGCATCATGGGTTCGACTTATGGTCAAGCCGAAGCCCTGCTGCTGAAAGAATTGCCGCAGGTGAAAGTCACCAGCTTTGGCAGTCTGCCAATCGTCGGCTAATCCTGCCGACGATGACGACTTACTTCGCCAACCCCAGCGACAACCCCGGCGCTGGCAGGCTGCTGTTGCCCATCAAAAACTCATCGATCGCGCGAGCAGCACCACGGCCTTCGTTGATGGCCCAAACGACTAGCGATTGGCCGCGGCGGCAGTCGCCGGCGGCGAAGACCTTTGGCACGCTTGTCGTGAACCGGCCGTGGGCCGCTTTGTAGTTGCTGCGCGGATCGTACTCGAGGCCGAGCATTTCCGTGGCGTATTGCTCGGGGCCTTTGAAACCCATCGCGAGCAGCACGAGGTCGGCTTCCCAGAACTTATCGGTGCCGACGAGTTCTTTCAGCTTCCACTGGCCGTCGATTTTGTTCCATTCGACTTGCACGGTGCGAATGCCAGCCACGCGGCCGTTTTCGTCGCCGACGAATTCCTTGCTCATCACGCAGTAGGTGCGCGGGTCGGCGCCGAACTTGGCGGCGACTTCTTGATGGCCGTAGTCAGTGCGATAAATCCGCGGCCATTGCGGCCAGGGATTGTCGGCGGCGCGTTCTTGCGGCGGCTGCGGCAGGAGTTCGAAATTCACCAGGCTCGCGCAGCCGTGACGCATGCTCGTGCCGATGCAGTCGGTGCCAGTATCGCCACCACCGATGACGATGACACGTTTGCCTTTCGCCGAAATGTATTGGCCGTCTTCGAGCTTGCTGTCGAGCAAGCTCTTCGTGTTCGCTTTGAGGAACTCCATCGCGAAGTAAATGCCGTCGAGACCACGGCCGTTGATCGGCAGATCGTTGGGCTTCGTCGCGCCGGTCGCGAGGCACACCGCGTCGAAGTCGGCAACAAGTTGCTTGGGATCGACGAAGTTTTCTGAATCCTTGTTGCCGACGTCTTGATTGGTGAGGAAGGTGATTCCCTCGTCGCGCAGCAACTGCACGCGGCGTTCGACCACGCCCTTGTCGAGCTTCATGTTCGGAATGCCGTACATCAGCAAACCGCCGATGCGATCGGCTCGCTCATACACGGTGACCAGATGGCCCGCTTTGTTCAGCTGAGCCGCCGCGGCAAGCCCTGCCGGACCACTGCCAATCACGGCGACCTTCTTGCCGGTGCGGCTCGGCGGTGGTTCGGGCTTCACCCAACCTTCGGCAAAGCCGCGATCGATGATCGCGTTTTCGATGTTCTTGATCGTGACGGCCGGATCGGTGATGCCGAGGACGCACGCTCCTTCGCACGGAGCGGGACAAGCGCGCCCCGTGAACTCCGGAAAGTTGTTGGTCTTGTGCAGGCGATCAAGCGCTTCGCGCCAGCGGCCGCGATAGACCAAGTCATTCCACTCGGGAATGAGATTGTCGATCGGACAACCATTGTCGCTCTGGCAGAACGGCACGCCGCAATCCATGCAGCGGGCGCCTTGCGTCTTCAGGTGATCTTCTGGCGGCTGCGTGAAGATCTCGCCGTAGTCCGCGAGCCGTCCCATCGGATCGCGATACGGGACGGCTTTGCGAGGATACTCTTTAAAACCAGTTGGCTTACCCATGATCAAAACTGTCGGCAGGAGCCGTTATCAAAAGGAACTTTGCGTGTGCGTGAATGAACGAACTAGCGGCCGCCGGCGACACCATGGACGCCTGCTTCGGCTTCTTCATCGTGGCGGGCCCGTTCCCGCAGCACGCGCTTGTAATCGGTCGGCATCACCTTGACGAACTGCGCGGTGCTTTCCGGCCAGGACGCGAGAATCTTCTCGGCGACCGTCGAGCCGGTGTACTTGAAGTGCAGCTCCAGCAGGTTCAGCAGCTCGGCGAGATCTTCCGGCGTTTCCACCGATTCGAGTTCGACGATGCCCATGTTGCAGCGAGTGCTGAAATCAAGTTTGCCGGCGGGATTCCAGATGTAAGCAATGCCGCCGCTCATGCCGGCTGCAAAGTTGCGGCCGGTAGGACCGAGGATTACCACACGACCACCCGTCATGTATTCGCAACCGTGATCGCCACAGCCTTCGATGACCGCTTGAGCGCCGCTGTTCCGCACGCCGAAGCGTTCGGCAGCGCGACCGCGGAAGAAAGCCTGGCCACTCGTGGCGCCATACAGCAGCACGTTGCCCGCGACAATATTCTGCTCGGGTGCGAACGAACTGTTCTTCGGCGGATAGACGGCGATGCGTCCGCCGCTGAGACCCTTGCCGACGTAATCGTTGGCGTCGCCTTCGAGTTCGAGGAACACACCCTTGGCCAGAAACGCGCCGAAGCTTTGACCAGCCGAGCCGGTGAACTTCACGTGAATCGTGGCATCGGGCAACAGGTCATCGCCCCAGCGTTTGGCAATCTCATGGCTGAGCGTGGTGCCGACCGTGCGGTTGGTGTTGATGACCTTGGTTTCGAACTTGATCTTCTCGCGGCGGTCGATGGCGCGGCGGGCTTTGCGGATCAGTTCGTTGTCGAGCGACAGATCGAGTTGATGATCCTGCTTCCGCGTGCAATAAACTTCCACATCGGGATGCGGCTTGGGCGCGGGCGTGAGGAGCGGCGTGAGGTCGATCCCCTTCGCCTTCCAGTGCGAGATCGCGGCGTCGATTTCGAGCAGATCGACTCGGCCGATCAGTTCGTTGAACGTGCGAATGCCCAGCGACGCCATGATCTGGCGAGCTTCCTCGGCGACCATGAACAAGTAATTGATCACGTGCTCTGGCTTACCGGTGAACTTCTGCCGCAGGACGGGATCCTGCGTCGCAATGCCGACCGGGCAAGTATTGAGATGACACTTCCGCATCATGATGCAACCGAGCGTGACGAGGGGCGCGGTCGAGAAACCAATTTCCTCGGCGCCAAGCATCGCCGCGATGACCACATCGCGGCCTGTCTTGATCTGACCGTCGGTTTGCAGCACCACGCGACTGCGCAGGTCGTTCATCACCAGCGTTTGGTGCGTTTCGGCAATGCCGAGTTCCCACGGCAGACCGGCATGCTTGATGCTCGTGAGCGGCGAAGCACCTGTGCCACCCGTATCGCCAGCAATCAGGATGTGATCGGCGTGCGCTTTCGCTACGCCCGAAGCAATCGTACCGACGCCCACTTCGCTCACCAGTTTCACGCTGATGCGAGCGGCGGGGTTCGAGTTCTTCAGGTCGTAGATCAACTGTGACAGATCTTCGATCGAATAGATGTCGTGGTGCGGCGGCGGGCTGATGAGACCGACACCCGGCGTCGAATAGCGGATGCGGGCGATGTTTTCATCGACCTTGTGCCCCGGCAATTCACCACCTTCGCCCGGCTTCGCGCCTTGGGCCATCTTGATCTGCAATTCGTCAGCATTCGTCAAATAGTTGATCGTCACGCCGAAGCGGCCCGAGGCAACTTGCTTGATCGCCGAACGCTTTGAATCGCCATTGGCCATCGGCAGGAAGCGTTCCGGGTCTTCGCCACCTTCGCCGGTGTTGCTCTTACCGCCGATGCGGTTCATGGCGATGGCGAGGGACTCGTGCGACTCGGCACTGATGCTGCCAAAGCTCATCGCACCAGTGCAGAACCGCTTGACGATCTTCGCGGCAGGTTCGACCTGCGTGATCGGAATCGCCTTACTGGTAGCTTCCTTGAATTTCAGCAAACCACGCAGCGCACTCTTGCGAGTTGCATCTTCGTTGGTGTGCTTGCTGAACTTCCAATAAGCGTCCGAGCTGTTTTCGCGAGCAGCAGCCTGCAGATCGGCAATCGATTGCGGATCCCACATGTGGCGTTCGCCATCGGCCCGCCAGTGGTATTCGCCGAAGTTCGGCAGCACCGGCAGCCGTTGCTGATCGCGGCTGGGATAACCAATCTCGTGACGACGAATCGCTTCTTGCGCGAGGACTTCAAAGCCCACGCCCTTGATACGACTGGCCGTGCCGGCCAAGCAGCGATCGATGATTTCGCTATCGAGACCCACGGCTTCGAAAATCTGCGCGCCTTTGTACGACTGCAGCGTCGAGATGCCCATCTTCGACATGACCTTGAGCATGCCCTTGGCGACCGACTTCTGATAAAAGCCGACGATCTTTTCATCGGTGTATTCAGCCGGCAGCAAGCCATCGCGCTGAGCGCTCCAGAGCGCTTCGAAGGCGAGGTAAGGATTGATGCCGTCGGCGCCGTAGCCGACGAGCAGGCAGTGGTGATGCACTTCGCGAGCCTCGCCCGTTTCGATGATCAGACCGATCTGCGTCCGCTTCTGAGCGCGAATCAAGTGATGATGCACCGCGCCGCAAGCGAGCAGCGAGCTCAGCGGCACGCGTTCGGGCCCGGCAGCACGATCGGAAAGCACGACCAGCGAATAGCCGTCGGTAATCGCTTGTTCGGCTTCGACACAAATGCGATCGAGCGCCGGCTGCAAACCCGCCGTGCCGTCCTGGCGATCCCAAGTGATGTCGATCGTCTTCGTCTTCCAGCCGCGATGATCGAGGTGCTTGATCGCCGCGAGTTCTTCATTGGTGAGAATCGGATGCGGCAGCATCAGGCGATGACACTGCTCTTCTTTCGTGGCGAGCAGATTCTTTTCAGGGCCGACGTAGCACTCGAGCGACATGATCACTTCTTCGCGGATCGAATCGATCGGCGGATTGGTGACCTGGGCAAAGAGCTGCTTGAAATAGTCGTAGATAATGCGAGGCTGATCGCTGAGGACCGCCAGCGCGGCATCGTTCCCCATCGAGCCGAGGGGATCGCGCTTTTCGGCGACGAGCGGCAGAAGCATGAACTGCATCGTCTCGACCGAATATCCGAACGATTGCATCCGCTTCTCGAGCGTCTCTGGATCAAAACCGTGAGCGTTCTCGCTCTTCGGCAGTTCCTTAAGCTCGATCCGCTGATTACGGAGCCATTCGGCGTAAGGCCGTTCGCTGGCGATGGAGTTCTTCAACTCATCGTCGGGAATAATGCGACCTTGTTCGAAGTCGACAAGGAACATGCGGCCCGGTTGCAAGCGGCCCTTTTCCTTGACGAGCTTGGGATCGACGGGAATCACGCCCACTTCGCTGGCCATGATCACGCGATCGTCAGTCGTGTAGTAATAACGACTCGGGCGGAGACCGTTGCGGTCGAGCGTCGCGCCGATGTAGCGACCGTCGGTGAAGACCACCGAGGCGGGGCCATCCCACGGTTCCATCAAACAGCTGTGGTATTCGTAGAAGGCCCGCTTGTTTTCCGGCATCGTATCGTGGTTTTGCCACGCTTCCGGAATCATCATCATGACGGCTTCGGGCAAGCTGCGGCCGGCCATCAGCAGCAGTTCGAGCACGTTGTCAAAAATACCTGAGTCGCTCGTCGACAGATCGGTGATCGGCAGCAGCTTCTTCAGGTCTTCGCCGAAGAGTTCGCTCTCGAGCTGCCCCTGGCGAGCAGCCATCCAGTTCACATTGCCGCGGAGCGTGTTGATTTCGCCGTTGTGCGACATAAACCGCATCGGCTGAGCGCGCTCCCACGAGGGGAACGTGTTGGTGCTGAACCGCGAGTGGACCATGGCCAGGTGGCTGGTGTATTCGGGGTTGAGCAAGTCGGGGTAATACAGCGGCACTTGCGGCGCGGTGAGCTGACCCTTGTAGATGAGAATTCGCGACGAAAAGCTCGTCACGTAATACATATGCCGTTGCGTGAGCGTTTCCTTGCGGAGCGCATGGAAAGCTTGTTTGCGGATCAAGTACAACTGCCGGCAGAATGTGGTGCGATCGCAATCGGGAGCAGCCGTGACGAACAGCTGTTCGATGGCGGGCTCACCCTTCATCGCGGTCGGACCGACGTCGGCCAGCGTGGGATTTGTCGGCACGACGCGCCAACCAACGACGTTCTGGCCCTGTCGCTTGACGTACTTCTCCAGCGTCCGCTTGCAGATATCGCGTTCGGTTGGATCCTTCGGCAGGAAGACCATCGCGATGGCGTACTGTCCCATTTCGGGCAGCGTGGCCATGAAGAGCTTTTGCGATTCGGCGCGCATGAACTCGTCGGGAATCGCCGTGAGAATGCCCGCGCCGTCGCCGGTGTTCGGTTCGCAGCCGCAGGCGCCGCGGTGATCCATGTTCTTCAGCGCTTCGAGCGCGTCGCGGACGATGGCATGGCTCCGCTCGCCCTTGAGATGCGCGATGAAGCCCACGCCGCAGCTGTCCTTCTCGAACGCCGGGTCGTACAAACCTTGCTTCTTCGGCAGGCCGTTCTCAAACTCAATTCCAACAAACTCAGTCGTCATCACCACACCTGCAATCCGCAGAGGAGCGTCGCGACGATGAATTTTGGTTACTTCGTCGCGGCACCGAATTACGAAACTTTCGGTCGCGCCGTGACTGCCAGCGAGGCAGCCTCGTCGCGTGCCGACAAATCATCAGCCGTGACGTCCGTGTCTTCCGTTGCGTCGCCAACTCCATCGGCAGCGTCGAGATCGATCCCTTCGAGGTCCGCGCCGGTAATTTCCAGCGAGTCAGCCGCGAGCACGATGCTCGCCGGATTATTGAGTAGCAGCCGCATGAACCGCTGGGCCGTTTGCCCCAGTTCCTTGCCGCGGCGCTGAATAATGCCGATCGGGCGTTTCAAGTCGGTTCCCGTCAGCGGTCGCGCTACCAGCGTGCCGAAGGTAATTTCGCGATCAACGGTCGGTTCGGGGAGCAAGCTCACACCGGCGTTGATCTCCACCGCCCGCTTGATGGTCTCGGTATTGTCGAACTCCATCGCCACGTGCGGTTCGACACCGGCAGCCGTAAAAGCTCGGTCGATATCGGCCCGAATCTCGAGTTCCGAATCAAACCCAACCATCTCGACATTTTGCAAATCGGCCAGCGAGACCTTTTCTTTGGCGGCCAGCGGGTGATCGGGGGCACAGACCAGCACCATCGGCTCTTCCCGCCAAAGGGTGGCTTTGATGGCGCGGGTCGACTTGGGAAAGCTCACGAGGCCGAAGTCAACGAGGTCGGTTTCGACCAATTCATATACCCGGTCAGGATGCTGATACTGCACCCGAACGTTGGCCTTGGGGTGGAGCTTCAAAAAGCTCTGCACAAAGCGGTTCATGTGCGACAAGCCGATCGAATAGATCGAGGCCACGCTCACCCGACCGGCGACTTCGGCCGACAAGGTTTTGACTTGTTCTTCGAGGGCGAAATACTGCTGCACCATCTTGCGGCAGCCATCGTAATAGATTTCGCCTTCAGGAGTTAAGACGAACGGCCGGCGGGTGCGGTCGAGCAGCTTAACGCCCAGTTCTTCCTCCAGCGTATTCACCACCTGACTGGCGCCAGACTGGCTAATGCCGTTCTCGGCCGCGGCGCGAGAAAAGCTGCGCCGGCCGACAATATCGCAGAACAATTTCAGCGATTTGAGTTGCATGAGCGGGAGGGAGAGGAGAATCGGAGTCGAACAGGAATCAGCCCGGCCGAATCAGTCGGGGCGATAATGAGGCCACGATGTATCAGCTAAGGATATGACAGAGTATTCCGACAAAGGTTCGGCGTCAATTACCATTTCGGAAATTTGCGCGTGGTACTATTAGGGAAACTGCTTTTGTGATTGTGGTGATAGCGTTGCAACGAGCTCCCTTGAGACTTTAGTCGGCACATAGAACAACGGTGGATAAGCCACCACTGACACGGCTCGGACCAGCTTTTACTCAGCCAAGCGAAAGCCCAGAACCCGGTGTACTTCGGCCCGAGAAGTGAGGCCGGCAGCTAGCAGATCGGCCGCTCGCTTCCGCAGCGGCACCATTCCCGCAGCCTCTACAATCGTTTGCAGCTCCGCTGCATCGGCATGCCGGAGAACTGCCGTGGCGATTTCGTTAGACAGCGGTGGCAACAGTTCCGCCGTGGCGATCCGGCCGCGATAACCACTCTGCAGACAGTCGCTGCAACCGCGCGGTTCACTTTGGCCGGCGGCACATGAGCACAAACGACGTAACAGCCGTTGCTGCAGCAACAAAGCCAGGCCGCTGCGCAGTAGATACGGCTCGATGCCCATCTCGGCGAGTCGCGAAATCGCTTCGCAGGCGCTGCCAGCATGAAATGTCGAGATCACCAATTGCCCTGTCAGCGCCGCTTGAAAAACAGCCGCCGCGGTCGGTTGATCGCGAATCTCGCCGAGCAACACGACCTCCGGATCTTGTCGCAACAACGAACGTAACCCGCCGGCCAGATCAAAGCCCGCCGCTGGATTCACCTGCGACTGCGAGACACCGGCGATGGCGACCTCGATGGGATCTTCGAGCGAAACAATACTCCGCGCGCCTTTGGTCGATCGCACTACATGCCGCAAACAGGCGTAAGCAGTCGTCGTCTTCCCACCGCCGGCTGGGCCTGTAATTAATAGTGCACCGCTCGTGCGTGCGAGCGCCTTCTCAAGTGCGCCGGCAACTTCATCTGGCAGTCCCAGATCTGCTAGCTGTAACAATTCCTGCGGCGCGACAAACAAACGAATCACAACGCGTTCGCCGTGCAGCGAAGGAAAGGTGCTGACGCGCATCTCCGTGCCGGCGCTCTCGGCGGGAATCCGGCCTTCCTGCGGAATATCGGTTCGATACGTCAGCAGCCGTGCTAGCACTTTCAACCGCGCTGCCACATCGGTTGCTTCACCGCGAGGAAACTCGCCGACGCCTTGCAACACGCCATCGAGCCGCCAGCGGATTTCGAGGCCGGTGGCCGTCGGCTGCAAGTGAACATCGCTGGCCTTTACGTCGTGGGCCGCGGCGAGTAACAGTTCGACAAACCGCGTGGCGTAGTTCACCTCGCGCGGATTGAGTTGCTGCAGTTCCGTCGCAATCGATGCTGGCATGACAGCAGCTTTCGGTAGGTTTGTCGATAAATTCTGCGCAACCGGCAAATCTTCTCAACTCTCGCCAGCCAACGGTCGAAAATCGCATGCGAGGCACTGCGCATTTTAGTTGGTGGGCCGCGCGAAGTACCGCTCGACCCACCCTACGAGCTCATTTTCAGAAACATCATGTCCACCGATTCCTCACTTCCGCAATCCCCGCAGCCAGCTTCCAACGGTGGTTGGTCGACGGCCATGGGCGATGCACTTGCCGATTGGGGCGGCGTGGTGGTCGATGGCGTGAGCACGATCGGCGACATCACGATCTTTGCCTTCCGCACATTGGCTTGGCTGTTCATGCGAGCGCCGAAGTGGGAAACGCTGCTGCCGACGTTTTATCAGGTGGGCGTGCTTAGCCTCCCCGTGATCGCCCTCACCGGCACGTTCATCGGCATGGTTCTGTCGATGCAGAGCTACTTCCTGTTTAAAGACCTCAACCTCGAGTCGTATCTCGGCGCGGTGATCAACAAGACGCTGCTCCGCGAACTCGGTCCGGTGCTCGCCGCGACGATGCTCGCTGGTCGCGTTGGTTGCGCCATGTCGGCCGAGCTCGGCACGATGCGCGTTACCGAGCAGATCGACGCGCTCGAAGGGATGGGGGCCGATCCGATTCATTATCTGGTGGTGCCGCGATTTCTTGCCTGCATCTTCCTGATTCCCACACTCACGATCATGGCCGATTACATGGGCGTGGTCGGCGGTTACTTTCATGCGGTGGTCGTGCTCGATGTCGACAAGCATTACTTCTGGTATCACAGCGAACGCTTTGTGAATACGTTCGATCTCTTCTCGGGCGTGCTGAAGAGTTTCTTCTTCGGCGCGGCGATTGCAATCATCAGTTGCCATCGCGGCTTCAACTGCACACCTGGCGCTGAAGGCGTCGGTCGAGCCGCGACGGCGTCGTTCGTGTTGTCGTTCGTGATGATCCTGATCATCGACCTGGTTCTCGGCCAGGCTTTGTATTCGGTTTATTACCGCATGTACCCCGAAGCGGAGAGCTTGTTCTAATGGCCATGCCCGCGTCGAACTTGCCGAACGTTCTCGAGATCCGCAAGCTGCACGTGCAGTTCGGATCCCAGACGGTGCTGCGCAATCTCGACTTCACCGTGCCGAAGGGGCAAACCCTGGCGATCATCGGTGAAAGCGGCTGCGGCAAGACAGTGATGCTCAAGACGCTACTCGGACTCGTGAAGCCCGCGCAAGGCGAAGTGCTGTTTGATGGCAAGAACTTGTCGAAGCTCAACGATCGTGATCTGGTCGAGCAGCGAATCCGCTTCGGTTATTTGTTTCAAAACGCAGCGCTCTTCGACAGCATGACGATCGGCCAGAACGTGGCCTTTCCGCTACGACAACATCGCAAGCTGCCGGAGCTCGAACTCAAACGAGTGGTACTCGATCGCCTCGCCGAAGTCGGTTTGCCCGACTCGGTGGTGGTGAAAAAACCGGCCGAGCTCTCGGGTGGTATGCGGAAGCGCGTCGGCATGGCCCGCGCTCTGATTTTGAATCCCGAGATGATGCTCTACGACGAGCCGACAACCGGGCTCGATCCAATCATGAGCGACGTCATCAATGAATTGATGATGCGCACGCGGCGGCAACACCAGGTAACGAGCCTGGTCGTGACGCACGACATGCGTACCGCTCGCAAGGTTGCCGATCGCGTGATCATGCTTTATCCGCTGGCCCGCCTCGGCGCCGGCGAATCGCAAATCATTTTCGACGGCCCGCCGAGCGAACTCGAAAATTTCCCCGATCGCCGCGTCCGCCAATTCGTCCGCGGCGAAGCCGGACAACGACTAATGGAACTCCGCGAAGCCCGCGGAGTGGCGAATGAAGACCTTTAGAAATGCAGAATGTAGAACGCAGAATGCAGAATGCAGAATGAAACATGGCTGAGTTGTCTTTCATTCTGCACTCTTCGTCCCGCATTTTCCCCTAGTCTCTAACCTCTAATCCCTTCAGCCCTGCCTGCTTCCCATGGACGAACGTACCCTCCGTCTCCGCGTTGGCGTCGTGGTTTTGGCCGCGATCCTGGTCACCGGCATCCTTGTGATGCTGATGGGTGACATGCCGTTGCCCGGACGATCGAGCAAAGTGATTTACGTTTTGTTCCCCGAAGCGCCTGGCGTTTCGGTCGGCACTCCCGTGCGCAAAAGTGGCATCACGATCGGCCGCGTGTCGCGCGTCGAATTGATGAAACCAACCGGCGTGCGGATCACCACCGATATCGATCCGCAGTTCACGCTGCTCGATAGTGAATATTGCCGCGTGAATAATGCCTCGCTGCTCGGCGATGCGCTGCTGGAGTTTGTTCCCGGTCTCGATTCGCGCAATGCCAAGCCGCTCGAACATGGCGCCGAAATTCAAAACGGCGTCGTCGCCGGAAATCCGATCAGCGCCTTCAGCAACCTGGAGCCGGATATCCGGGCCGTGCTCGCTCAAATGAACGAAGCGGCCAAGCAGTTCCAAATTACTGCGCAAACGCTGAATAACGTCGTCGCTAACAACGACGATCAGGTGCCGCGGATCATGCAGAAGTCGGAGCAAGCCCTCGACCAGTTCAACATGACCATGAAGTCGATGAACGACTTGCTGGGCGATCCAGAGCTGCGCGTCGGCCTCAAGAAAACACTCCGCGACGTGCCAGCTCTCTTTGCCGAAGCTCGCAGCACCTTGCAACAGGCTAACGAGAGTTTCGCCGGCATGAAGGTCGTCACCGACCGGGCCTCGAAGAATCTCGAAAACCTCGAAAACTTCACTCGCCCCCTCGGCGAGCGCGGCGAAGCCCTGGTGAACAACCTCGACGGCAGCCTCGCGAATGTGAATGCGTTGCTCGAACAACTCGTCGAGTTCACCGACAACCTCAACAGCAAGCAAGGCACACTCGGCCGGCTGATGAACGACGAAGAGCTCTATCAAAAGCTCAATCGCTCGCTGACGAACATCGAAGAGATTACGTTCAGCGTGAAGCCGATCCTGGCGGACTTCAAAGTCGTCTCGGACAAGCTCGCTCGCGATCCGCGGCAGCTCGGTCTGAAGGGTGCGCTCGACGGACGTCCTCTCGGCGTAGGCGCCAAGCAAGTCGGCTACGGCGGCGAATCGTTCATCCACGGTAACGGATACGAATACAACGAAGACGTCTATTGCCCGCCGTCGCAAGTGAATCAGTCGCGAGCCGCGATGCCGATTTTGAAACGATAAGCTGAATCGGCATGAACCGTGTGTGCCACTGGCTCCTTAGCCAGTGCCGATCAGCTTGAGCAGGTGGGTGAGCAGCTCAAAGCAAACGTCTCGACTTTTGGCACGACGTGACGTCATCAACCATTGGCTGTTACCAAAACAACCATCTGGCCGCCGCTCAACCTATTGCCAGAAGGTCCAATTTCACTGTCGAACAGCGATATCGCCCTCACTCGCCAATCCACACTGGCTCTGGCCAGTGGCACACTACTCGCTAGCAGCCGAAATGCGATGCCCGCGAAAAGATTGGCGTTGACCCTTTTCCTGGCGACTCCTACTATCTTCGCGCGGGCGGATTTCCGCGCGTGTTGTCACGATTGGCTGGACTTTGCTGATCGTGCCAACCGAATGGAAGAAATGGACGAGGTGTCAGTCAAGGATGACGGCCCGTTCACTTCAATTTACTAACAGACAACCCGGATCAGTGCGGACCGGGCCGCTTGCGGGCTGAGAAAGGATTCTCCTGCCATGCGCAGAACACGTTTTTCCAGTTTGAAGATCGCCACCTGCCTGGCTATTGGTCTGGTTGCTTCGAGCACTGGCTGCAAAATGGGCGGCTGGGGTGGTAGCTGGAACCCAAGCGCTTACGTCTGGAATCCGATGAAGATGTGGAAGAGCGATGCTCCTCCGCCCGCTTCGTCGCTTGCAGCGACGAGCAAGCCGAGCACGCAAGTCCCCACGCCGTCGCCAGCCGGCAGCGTGGCCACGCGCACCAGCACGCCTGCTGCAACCAACAGCTGGGCCACGAGCCCACCGCCAACGTACACCGCTGGCGCTTATGGCGGCGCTACTGCTCAACCGAGCGCCACGGCCAGCTATCCGAGCACGGCCGCTGCCAACGGCTATCCGACGCAACCCGCCACGAGCTACGGTTCGCCGAATCAACCTGGCGCTGTCGCTCCGGCCGCTGGTTACGGCGCCGGCGCTTACGGCATGGCTTCGCCAGCCGGTGGTACGGGATCGTATCAGCCGACCTACACCGCTTCGGCACAGCCTGGCTACCAACAGCCGAGCCCGTATCAAGCTCAACAAACGCAACAAGCTCCGGCTGGTTACCAAGGCTACCAGGGTTATCAGCAACCGGCCGCGGCTGCTCAACCCAGCTACGCTCAGCCGCAGCAATATGGCCAACCGGCTGATCAGGGCTACAACACGCAGTACAACAATCCAGCCGGCGGCTATCAAACACCGTCGTACAATCCGCCAGCCGGCGGCCAAACCACCACCGGTGGTTACATCCAAGGTGGCTACGGCGCTGGTGCGAGCACGCAAGCTCCTGCCGCTGCAAGTGGCTATGCTTCGGCCACGGCCAACAACGGTTATGACGCAGCTCCCGCTGCCGCCACTGGTGCCCCGACAGCTGACTATGCCACGGCCTATCAAACTCCCGCTCCTGCCGCCAACAACGGCATGGAAGTCTCGGGCGTGACGACCGGCGCTCCTGCCGTTCCGGCCTCGCTGAACGCTGCTGGCGGTTATCGCCCCGGCAGCACCGGCCGTGACACGGGCGTCGCCAACGCTGGTTACAGCCAACCCAGCACGGGTTACAGCAGCGGTGCCACGACCTACCGCTAAGCTCGCCTGCTGAGAAACTCAAATCAACGTACCGGCCGGAGTTCATTCTCCGGCCGGTTTTTTGTTGCGCTGAGGGCAATTTCAGCGAGCGCTCCCCTTACTTTGTGCAGAGCGCTTTGCGAAAGTAATGCCATGAACCCAGTCGTCACCATTGCGAAAAAACGCGACGGCCGTGAACTCTCGCGGGCCGAAATCGCTGACTTCATCGGCGGCTTTGCCACCGAGAAAATTCCTGACTATCAGATGGCCGCGCTGGCGATGGCCATCTACTTGCGCGGCATGACTACGGCAGAAACAGCTGCCCTGACCGACGAGATGCTCGGCAGCGGCCGCGTGTTGCAGTGGCAAGACGACGGCCGGCCGGTCGTCGACAAGCACAGCACCGGCGGCGTGGGCGACAAAACGTCCCTCATTCTCGCGCCGCTGCTGGCCTGCTGCGAACTGCGCGTGCCGATGCTTTCGGGCCGTGGCCTCGGCGCAACTGGCGGCACGCTCGACAAGCTCGAAGCCATTCCCGGTTATCGCACCAATCTCGACACCGACGAAATCGGCACGCTCGTCAACAGCATCGGCTGCGTCATCACCGGCGCGAGCCAGGAACTGGCCCCCGCCGATCGCAAGCTCTACGCGCTGCGCGACGTCACCGCCACGGTACCGAGCATTCCATTGATCACCGCGAGCATCATGAGTAAGAAGCTCGCCGAAGGTTTGAACTCGCTCGTACTCGATGTGAAGTGGGGAAGCGGCGCGTTCATGAAATCGGCCGCCGATGCGAGGGCTCTCGCCAATTCACTCGTCAGCACCGGCGAGCGCATGAATGTCAAAACAGTGGCCCACGTCACTGACATGAATCAGCCTCTCGGTCGCATGTGCGGTAATGCACTCGAAGTGAACGAGTCGCTCGATTGCCTCGTCGGCAAAGGCCCCGCCGATTTGTGGGAAGTCACCGAACTCCTCGCCGTGGAACTGCTGCTGCTCACTCAGCGAGCGCCTGATGCTGCCGCGGCCAAAGAGATTTTGAAGGGACACATCACCAGCGGCCGAGCACTCGCCAAGTTCGCCGAAATGGTCGCCGCTCAAGGAGGCGATCTCGATGCCCCTCGACCTCTGGCGCCAACTGCCGAGGTTCTCAGCGAGCGCGTCGGCAAGATCCGATCGATCGATACCGAGCAACTCGGCCTGGCCATCATCGAACTGAAAGGTGGCCGCAAGGTTCTCAGCGACAAGGTCGATTTCTCAACCGGCTTGGAAATGCTCGTCCGCCTCGGCGAGCGCGTGGAACGAGGTCAGCCGCTCGTGAAACTTTTCGCTCATCCGCAGCAGCGCGAAGTTGCCGAGCGGCTGATTCGCGAAGCCATCGCGGTGGCCGAAGAATAGGCCTCCGATTCTTGGCGGGATTTCAGCCATTCGGCTGGCGTTTGATTGTGGCGGCTGGTGGGTGTATCTAAACTGACGGTTTACCCGCCAGTGCTTTCCAGCAGCCGCTAGGAATCTCGCCGTGCAGCTCTCCCACCGATTCGTGTTCGTTGCCTGTCTGCTTTGGCCCGCGCTCGCTGCCGCAGCGCCCGGCAAGGTTAGTTTTCAACGCGACATCAAACCGCTCCTCACGCATCGTTGCTTCACCTGCCACGGCCCCGATGAAGCCGAGCGAAAGGCCGACTTGCGACTCGACCTGCGCGACGAAGCACTCAAAGGCGCGATCAAGCCCGGCGATGCGAAAGGAAGTGGTCTGTACGAACGAATCACCTCGACCGACCCCGAACAGGTCATGCCGCCGCCGGCTGGCAAGAAGCCCTCGATCAAGCCGGAAGAAGCCGAACTCATCCGCCGCTGGATCGATGAAGGCGCGCAGTACGACGCGCACTGGGCATACGTGCCACCTGCTCGTCCGGCGTCTCCCGCGATCAAAAACGCCGCCTGGGCTCGCGGTGAAATCGATCGCTGGATTCTCGCCGCGCAAGAGCAACGCGGCTTGAGCCCTTCGGCCGATGCCGACAAGCGAACACTCCTTCGCCGCCTCAGTTTCGATCTCACCGGTCTGCCAGCCACGCCCGAGGAACTTGATGCGTTCGTGAAAGACACTTCGCCGCAAGCGTATGAAAAAGTCGTCGATCGCCTGCTGGCCTCCGAGCACTTCGGC
Source organism: Anatilimnocola floriformis (assembly GCF_024256385.1). Taxonomy (NCBI): domain Bacteria; kingdom Pseudomonadati; phylum Planctomycetota; class Planctomycetia; order Pirellulales; family Pirellulaceae; genus Anatilimnocola; species Anatilimnocola floriformis. The sequence goes on along the minus strand of NZ_JAMLFW010000004.1, from coordinate 151,792 downwards.
GAACGGATGGCCCTCTATTGGCTCGACGTAGTTCGCTTTGCCGATACGGCTGGCTATCACAGCGATAATCATCGCGACCTGGCGCCGTATCGTGATTACGTCATTCGTGCGTTCAACACGAACAAGCCCTTCGATCAATTCACGCGTGAACAACTGGCGGGCGATCTGCTGCCAGGTGCGACAAACGAACAGCGAATCGCCTCGGGCTACAACCGTTTGTTGCAAACAACCGAGGAAGGTGGCGCCCAAGCCAAAGAGTACACGGCGAAGTACGTCGCCGACCGGGTTCGCAATACATCGGCCATCTGGATGGCCAGCACGATGGGCTGCTGCGAATGCCACAACCACAAGTTCGATCCGTTCACCGCAAAAGATTTTTACAGCCTCGGCGCATTCTTCGCCGATGTGAGCGAAACCGCCGTCGGCCGCCAGGCACAAACGAAAGTGCCCACGCCTGCCCAGGAACAACAAGCAAAATCGCTCGAAGAACAATTGGCCGCCACCCGAGCGAAATACAACGTGACGACGTCGGAGCTGACGGCAGCGCTCGCGAAGTGGGAGCAAACGGCGAGCGAGTCGCTCCGCGAATCGGGCAACACCTGGGTCGCCGTAAATCCCGAGAAAGCAGAATCCTCCGGCGGTGCGAAGCTGACGCAGAAGGACGATCTGTCCCTCATCAGCACCGGCAAGAATCCCGCCAAGGATAATTACACACTGACGATCACCAGCAGCCTGCCGCAGATCACGGCGATTCGTCTCGAAGCGCTCACCGACGATTCGTTCCCCAACAAAAGCCTCTCGCGCGCGAATGGCAACTTTGTACTCTCTGAGTTCGAGGTCGAAAAAGTCGCTGCCGACGGCAAAGCGGAGAAGCTAGAGCTCTCGGCTGCGGATGCAGACTTCTCGCAGGAAGGCTTTCCCGTCGCGAACGCCATCGACGGCAACGCAGCCACCGGTTGGGCCGGCAACGGCCACCAAGAAGCCAAGTCGCGCATGGCGGCCTTCACATTCGCGATGCCCGTGAAGCTTGCCGCTGATGAACGGCTGCAAGTAAAGCTGATCCACCAATCGCAATACGCCCAGCACAACATCGGCCGGCTGCGATTGTCGTTGACGAGCGCAGAAAAACCGACGCTCAGCGGCAGTAGCCTGCCTGCCGAAGTTGCCACGATTCTGCTGACCGAAGCTGACGAGCGTTCGCCCCAGCAAAAGGAAAATCTGTTCGCGCACTTCCGCAGCATCGCGCCAGAGCTGAAGGTCGAACGCGATTTGGTTGCCCGCCTCGAGGCCGATCAGAAGTCGCTGAACGACAGCTTTCCTTCGACACTCGTTTCGATGTCGACCGCGCCGCGGATGGTCCGCATCCTGCCGCGCGGCAATTGGCTCGACGATTCTGGCGAAGCGATGCAGCCCGCCGTGCCGTCGTTTCTGAACAAGAATCCCACCAAACCCGAGCAGCGGCAGACTCGCCTTGATCTGGCCAATTGGCTTCTTGCGAAAGATCATCCCCTCACGTCGCGGGTGTTCGTCAATCGAGTCTGGAAGCTGTACTTCGGCCGCGGTTTGTGCCGATCGCTTGAAGACTTCGGCATGCAGGGGGAATATCCGACGCATCCCGAGTTGCTCGATTGGTTGGCTGCGGATTTCATCGACAACGGCTGGGACGTGAAGCAGCTGATCAAGCAAATGGTGATGTCGCACACCTATCAGCAAACATCGCAGGTCAGTGCCGAACTGAAAGAAAAAGACTCGACCAACACTTACTTCACCCGGCAGAATCGTTGGCGCATCGAAGCCGAACTCGTGCGCGACAACGCACTCGCAGTGAGCGGTCTGCTGATGAAGAAAATCGGCGGCGCAAGCGTCAAGCCGTACCAACCGGCCGGCTATTGGCAGTATCTCAACTTCCCCAAACGCGAATGGCAAAACGACAAGGGTGACGAACAATACCGCCGCGGTTTATATACCTACTGGCAGCGGACATTCATTCACCCGAGCCTCGCGGCCTTTGATGCGCCGAGTCGCGAAGAATGCACCGTCCAGCGCCCCGTAAGCAACACGCCGCAACAGGCGCTCGTATTGCTCAACGACCCAACTTACGTCGAAGCAGCCCGCGCGCTCGCAGGGCGTATCGTTTCCTCAGGCGGCGGCGATCTAACCACTCGCTTGCATTTCGCGTATCAACAGGTCGTTCTTCGTGACCCCACGGCCGCTGAGCAAAAGCTGCTCGAATCGCTCTACGAAAAACATCTGGCTCAGTACAAGTCCGACGCTGCTGCCGCCGTTCAGATTCAGACGGTCGGCGACCTCAAGCCGGCTGCGAATCAAGATGCTGCCGAACTAGCCGCTTGGACAAGCGTGGCGCGGGTGCTGCTCAATCTGCATGAGACGATTGTGCGGGAGTAGAATGATGGCGGTGCGGCTTAAGTAGCTGGAGGCAATTCATGATCACACGCTCGACAGAAACGGAACTACTCCGGCTCTCGCCAGCCGCAGCTGGCGTGATGCTCACGATCGAAGAATTCGATGCCATTGAAGAGTTCGAAGAAGGTTACCGTTACGAGCTAATTCGCGGAGTCGTCGTTGTGACCCCACCTGCCTCTGATGCGGAAATGGATCCCAACGGCGAATTGGAATTTTTGCTCCGTTTCTATAAATACCAACATCCAAACGGACACCACTTGGACGGCACGCAGATGGAACGCGAAGTTCGCACGCACGTCGGTCTGCGGCGAGTAGATCGGGCAATCTGGTGCGGACTAGGCAGGTCTCCTGATAGCCGGGTCGATTTGCCAACGATCATCGTTGAATTTGTATCGCCCGGCCGTCGTGCTTTTACACGTGACTATCAAGACAAGCGCAAAGAGTACCTGGAACTTGGCTGCCAGGAATATTGGATTATCGATCGCTTCCGACGTTGCCTGACTATCTACTGCCCCGACAAAGAACCAGTTGTTATTGAAGAGAAGCAAACCTACGAAACTAAATTGCTGCCAGGGTTTCAATTGCCTCTCGCTCGCCTTCTGAAACTCGCAGATCTGCATCCGGACGATCTCATTTGAAGTAGCAGGTTGCTCGATGAATCATTTATCCAAAGCATTCGCTTCCACGGTCTCCCGGCGCACGTTCCTCGGTCGCGGCGCTTGTGGCATTGGTTACGCTGCGCTCGCGACGTTGTTGAATCCGAGCGCGCGAAAGGCTTCTGCTGCCGAGGCCGATCCGCTGGCAACACTCGGCGAGCTCAAGCGGTTGCATCATGCGCCGAAGGCGAAGCGCGTGATCTTCTTGACGATGGCCGGTGGGCCGTCGCACTTGGAGACGTTCGACTACAAGCCCGAGCTCGCCAAGATGCATGGCGAGCCGATGCCGGAGTCGTTTACTAAGGGGCAGCCGATCGCGCAGCTCCAGGGGCAAAAGCTCAATTGCTTTGGGCCGCAGCACGAGTTCAAGCAGTTCGGCCAAAGTGGTCAGCGGATCAGCGAGATCTTTCCAAAGATCGGCGAAATCGCCGATGACATTTGCATCGTCAATTCGCTCCGCACGCAGGCCATCAATCACGATCCGGCCCACACGTTTTTCAACACCGGCACGACCATCAGCGGCCGCCCCGCGATGGGTTCGTGGCTGACGTATGGTCTCGGCCAAGTGACGCAGAACCTGCCGGGCTTCGTGGTTCTCACTTCCACCGGTAAGTTTGGCCAGGCACAGCCGATCGCGTCGCGGCAGTGGCACAGCGGATTTTTGCCGAGCCGTTTTCAGGGAGTCGAACTCCGCAGCAAGGGCGATCCGGTGCTGTATGTGAATCGCCCGAGCGGCGTGTCGGCTGGTCAGCAGCAGGACGTCGTCGAAGCGGCTGCGCAGCTCAATCAGTTGCACAACCAAGCCGTTGACGATCCGGAAATCGCGACCCGCATCGCGCAGTACGAACTAGCGTTCAAGATGCAGAGCAGCGTGCCCGAGCTAATGGATGTCAGCGACGAACCAGCCGCCGTGCTCGAAGCCTACGGCACGAAGGGTGGCGACGGCACGTTCGCGGCCAACTGCCTGCTCGCCCGCCGGCTGGCCGAGCGGGGCGTGCGGTTCATTCAGCTTTATCATCGCGACTGGGATCATCACGGCGGCGTGAAAGATCAGATCGCCGGCACGGCGAAAGAAGTCGACGGCCCTTGCGCCGCGCTCATCAACGACCTGAAGCAGCGCGACATGCTCAAGGACACGCTCATCGTCTGGACCGGCGAGTTCGGTCGCACGCCGATGGCGCAGGGCAACGGCCGCGATCATCACATCAAAGGCTTTTCGATGTGGCTTTGCGGCGGCGGCATCAAGGGCGGCCTGACCTACGGCAAGACCGACGAGCTCGGCTACAACGCCGTCGAAAACATCGTCGAAGTGCATGACCTGCACGCCACGCTGCTCCACTTGCTGGGCGTCGATCACGAACGCCTGACCTATCTCTACCAAGGCCGCGACTTCCGCCTAACCGACGTGCACGGGCACGTGGTGAAGGACATCCTGGCGTAGCGTTGCCATGCAAGAAATCGACTCGCTCATCAGCGATTTTGTCGCTCGGCGTTTTGAGTCCCATCCCTTCCCGCGGGCGCTCGCCATTGCGCGCTCGTCTCCAGCAAATGCACAGCTGCTCGCGCTGCGGTTGCTGCGGGAACTTCCTGAGCACGCCACGCTGCAGAATGCCATGTTCACCTTTGTGCCCGCCGATGGTTGGCAGGAATTGGTGAATGAGGCGATCGAAATTATGCGCACGGATCAAGCGCATGAGCCGGCAGCTGCCGTCATCGAGCATGCGGCGCTGCAATCGTTGGCGACTTTGCATCCGCATTTGCCCGAGCTATTTCGCTTGGCTCCCAATCGCGGTACGCATTGCGAAAACTGGCCGTGGCGGGAAGCGAGTCCCGCCGATGTCAAGCATTTGGTTGCTGTTATCAAGGCGTCTGCCGAAGAGCAAAGCGAATGCTTGCGGGCCTGGGAATACCTGCTGGAATCGCGTTCGCCGGAATTGCTGGAGCAAGCGCTGGTCTTGAGCGAGCGCGTCGAACTCAATTTGAAAATGAGCGAATGGGGACTGCCGCCATCACTGACGACGGCGGACTTTATGCATGAAGTGGGCGTTGAGCAATTAACAAACGGATTTCGTCAGCTGTATTCGCGAGACGCCTGGCATCTCGTCTTCGCCGAGGATTATTTCGTCGAGAAGAAACCCGTTTGGAGCTCGCGCGAGAATCATCCCACGTGGCAAGCTCCCGCCCATGGCGATTGCGAAACGGTGCAGATCGGTGGACCAGGAAGTTCCGTGTGTCGCAGTTGCCAAGGGGAACTGCATCGCCTCGTGTATTTCCCCACAACGAACGCAATGCCGGGAGTAACGCTGCCGCAGCTGTCGATCGAAACATGCCTTTCCTGCCTCGGCTGGGAGGTTGGGCGGATGTTCTATCAGCACGACGAGCAAGGACTTCCCAGTTGCCTGGCGAGCACCACCTGCAAGCCGAAGTTTCCCAGCACTGGGCTCGCCGCAGCCGCAGCGAAATTGGTTCAGCAGGGTGAACGCTGGCGCTGGCAGACCTGGGATGATGCCCAAAATCTGAATCGCGTCGGCGGCCATCCGGTTTGGGTGCAGTCAGCCGAGTATCCGCCGTGCCCGCTCTGTCACCAAACGATGTCATTCCTGCTGCAACTCAACAGCGAATTGACCACCACCAACCGCCGCGAGTTCATGTGGGGCTCGGGCGGTTTGGGATATGTCTTTTGGTGCGACGCCTGTCGTGTGAGCGGACTGCTGTGGCAATGCACGTGATTGCTCGCCTCACCCGCCCCACCAGCGTCTCAAAATTCCCGCAATCGCGAATTGCACTCCCAGAATCGTCATGACGGCCAGCATGTTGGTAAGACTCCATCGCCAACGCAGTGGAATGGCGACGGTCTGGCTCGCGCGCAAGCGGTTCGACCAGGTCCAATTCGCAATCGCCACGAACAGCGCGGTCATGTACAGCAACACCAGCATGTACCAGCGACCCTCGCGCAGAATGTTGCCCGTTCCCAGCAACATGCCCGTGTAATCGACAAAGGGAATCGTGAGCATGACGACGACGAAAACGAGCAGCTGCGTGATCGTTGTGGCCGCATCGCGATTGCGCTGGAAGATCGCCTGGTACTGCTTCCAGGCAACAAATAGTGTGATGCCGATCAGCAGCAGTGCGGGAGGGAGTACGGCGCCGATGATTTCGCGAGAATCGCGCATGCACAAGATGGCGAACGCGGCTGCCAGAAAGAGTTCGCAGCCCACCAGCACAACGCCGGCTCCCAGCAAGTGAAACCAGGAGGGGCGAGGTGGCTGCGGTGCGTTCATACTGTATTAGTTGAACAGGAAGTGGCAAATATCCCCGTCGCGCATGATATAGCCCTTCCCTTCGACGCGCATCTTGCCGTTGGCGCGGATTTCTTTTTCGCTGCCGTATTTTTCGAGGTCTTCCAGCGAATAGACTTCGGCGCGGATGAAACCCTTTTCGAAGTCGCTGTGGATCACGCCAGCCGCTTGCGGGGCCGTGGCGCCGACGGGAATCGTCCGCCCTACACGCGCATGTGCCGCACGCTCCGCGCGTGGTTCATTCAAACGGCGAATGAGCACACTGCAGAAAGAATCTAGAGCCTACGACTCAAATCGTCGCCAGGGTTTATCTTTGGCGACTCGCACTGCCGACCAGCCGGGCGGAAGATCTAAAATTGCCTTGATGGTCGGATCGAGTTCCTCGATTTGCTTCAGTGAGATGATCGTCGCATCCTTCTCGCTAACGTCGCCGCCATCGAGGAATTGCCAGTCTCCTTCGTCGTCATGCGTCACGTAGAGGATTGGCTTTTCTCCGGAAGTAATTCGCTTCAGCGTGATGGCTGCCACGGCCTCGTTGCCTGCGACCCGTTGGTCTTTGGCGGTTGGCGATTGCTCTGCTGGCGCGGTTTTTCCACAACCTGCCAGCACGCAGCAAATGAGCAACAGGCAACCAAAAGGAAGTTTCATGCGCGCAACCGGGATCATTAATTAAACAGGAAGTGGCAAATATCCCCGTCGCGCATGATGTAGCCCTTCCCTTCGACGCGCATCTTGCCGTTGGCGCGGATTTCTTTTTCGCTGCCGTATTTTTCGAGATCTTCGAGCGAATAGACTTCGACGCGAATGAAACCCTTTTCGAAGTCGCTGTGAATCACGCCAGCCGCTTGCGGGGCCGTGGCGCCGACGGGAATCGTCCAAGCGCGAACTTCTTTTTCGCCAGCCGTGAAATAGCTCTGCAGGCCGAGCGTGCGATAGGCTTCGCGGGCCAGCTTGGCGAGGGCCGGTTCGGTCAGGCCGACGCCGGCGAGCATTTCGCTGCGGTCGGGCTCTTCGAGTTCGGCGATTTCCGCTTCCAGCTTGGCGCACACGGGCACGATGCCTGCGGAAATCTTTGTCGCAAACTCGCGAACCTTTGTCACCATCGCGCCTTTGCCTTCGAGATCCGATTCGTCGACGTTGGCAACAAACAAAATCGGCTTGGCCGTCATCAGGCCGAAGCTTTGAATCGCTTCCTTCTCGAGCGGCGGCAGCGTCAAGCTGCGCAGCGGTTGTTCCTTCGCCAGATGCGCCATGCAAGCTTCGATCGCCGTCACGCGCAGCTTGGCTTCCTTGTCGCCGCTACGGGCGGCCTTCTGCGCCTTTGGCAGGGCAACTTCCAGGGCTTGGATATCGGCGAGCATCAGCTCCATTTCGATCGTTTCGATGTCCGACAGCGGATCGACATTGCCGGCCACGTGAATGACGTCGTCATCCTTGAAGCAGCGCACGACCTGCAGAATGGCATCGACCTGGCGAATGTGACTGAGGAATTTGTTGCCCAGCCCCTGGCCTTCGCTGGCCCCCTTCACAATGCCGGCGATGTCGACCAGCTTGAGAATGGCAGGGATGGTTTTTTGCGGTGGAATGAATTTGCAGATTCGCGCGAGCCGATCGTCGGGCACGCTCACAATCCCTTCGTTGGGCTCGATCGTGCAAAACGGATAGTTCGCCGCTTGAGCGCCCTGGGTGCTCGTCAGCGCGTTGAAGAGCGTGCTCTTACCGACATTGGGGAGACCGACAATCCCAGCTTCCATCGCAACTCTTCCTAAATGCTGACCTTCGCAAAACGCAAGCCACTTAGTTTCCCGTCAATGCCCAAAACGAACAAGGGCAGGTTCGCCGCAGATTTAACCGTCTAAAATCACCGCATGGACCTCACTACCCCCGCCGTGCTGTTCCCGGCCATCTCGCTGCTGTTGCTGGCCTTTACCAATCGCTTTTTAGGGCTGGCGCAGGTCATTCGCAGTTTGCACGAAAAGCATCGCGCCCAGCCCGATGAACTGATCGTCGCCCAGATCGGCAGCTTGCGGCGGCGCGTCCGCCTGATTCGCAGCATGCAGACCCTGGGGGTTTTAAGTTTGATCCTCTGCACCGTCTGCATCTTTTTGATCTTCGTGCAGCAATTGCGGATTGCCGAATATGTCTTCGGCGCGAGCCTGGTGTTGATGGTGGGCTCGCTCACGCTATCGCTCTGGGAGATTCATATCTCGGTGCATGCGCTCGATCTGCAGTTGCGCGACCTGGAAGGAAAGCCCTAGGGACGGAGCCGACCGTAGATTGCTTTTTTGGCGACAACCACGCAGAATGAAAGGCACTCTTCTCTTCTTGTCAGGAACAGATTCATGCGTCGCGGATTCACCGTCGTTGAGTTGCTGGTGGTGATCGCCATCATTGGCGTAATCACCTCCCTCACCATTCCTGCCGTGCAGATGGCCCGTGAGGCGTCGCGGAAGACAACTTGCTCCAACAACCTCAAGCAGCTGGCGATGGCTGCTCAATCGCACAATACGACGTTCGAATATTTTCCGAATGCAGGCGGCCTCAGTGGTGCGAGTCGCAGCAAGACGACGTCCGGCATTCCCAAACGGTCGATCGAGCAGGATTGGGGCGTATTTTATCAGCTGCTGCCTTACCTCGAACAGGAAGCTCTGTTTTCGAATACCAACGACGCCCAAGTCGCTGGCGCTAAGCTCAAGCTGTACTTTTGCCCCACGCGCCGGTCGCCGACCACTGTCAGCGGCAGCACGGAGAATGGTTTGACGGGAAGCGATCCGCGCGGCGGGGTCGACTATGCGGGCAGCGGCGGCGACCAGCAGGGAGCAGCAGCATTTCCTGCAACCGGCAACATGAACAACCAGAACGGCGTGATCCTACCTCGCCCGAATGCTGTTCCGATGATCGTCACGAATAGGATAACCTCGCAGGAGATCGCTGATGGGCTGTCTAACGTAGTGATGTTTGGCGAGCGCAATTTTAATCGCAAGCCGATCGGAACTCAGTTCGACGAAGACAACGGCTTTATCAATGGCTGGTCATTCGACACGATTCGCTGGGGCGCTAAACGTCCAAATCAAGACCGGCCGATATTGACCGAGAGCCTCACATCCACCTACGACTACCGCTTTGGCGGTTCACACTCTGGGGTGGTATACCTCGCCTTCTGCGACGGCTCGGTCAGGGGCTTCCTGCTTTCAAAGAGCATCGACGACTTAGCGTTTCGCCAACTCGTGAATCGGCGGGACGGAAAGTATCCGCAACTTGACTAAGTTTGGTCCAGTTGCCCGACAACTTGTAACCATTCACGCCAGCGTGAACAGCTACATGGCGCACCTACGCCGGACCAAAGTTGTCAGCGCTGCCGTGTCTTTGTCGAGCCGGATGGTCGGTCGGCGTGATCACCCAAGGCAACATAGAAGCTCAATTGCCACCACCCGTATTAGTGGCAATAAAGTGTGATATTTGGGGCGCGATATTGCAGGTTGTTTTTGTCACTAAGCCTTACCTAGAAAGGACTTGTGGACAGAACTGCTGTTTGCATCACCTGTTATAATCTAGGGGTATGAAAGGGGGGGCTGTGTTTCGCGGCCACCCTTCGTTCCGAGGTCGAAGTATGAGCCGGCGTGAACGGCTACTCGCTGGCTTTACTCGCCCGGCCACCTTTCACGCTCCGGACATTCACTTCCACCGGGCCGGTTCCCTCGACGAGCCAGCGAACGTACGTTACGCCATAGCTGCCGATCGAATCGAGCTTCACGGCAGCGGGGTCGCGCTTTTGTTCCGTCGGACTGCGAAAGAACGGCTCGTTGCTCTTCAGCGCGAGGACGACCTTTTTCAGATCCTTGCCGGTTAGTTCCACCATGTCTGGCGGCGTGATCTTGCGCTGCACGTCGGCCCACGAATGCGTCGGCACGAGCTTCGGGTTCTCGATGATCGCGGTCACTTCGCGCAAGCCATTGCCCAGGTCTTTGGCCGTCACCGACTGAACCGAGACCAGCGGCAGCGAATCGGCGTGATAGAGCGTGAAAGCCATGTTGCGATGGCATTCTTCTTCCAGCAAAAAACTCGGCGGCTGGCGGATCCAGTTCTTCCGCATGCCGCCTACTTCGATCTTGCCGTACTGCGGATGCTCGATTTCTTTCCACGGCGAAAACCCGTCGCCGAGCAGCATGTACTTGTCGAACATGTGCTGGGTTTCGCTGCTGCCAAAGAAGCCGTCATGGCCCGGCTGGCGGAAGTAGTTGAACGGCGTGAAGAGTTCGTTGGTGAACGTCCACACGCCGCGACTTTGATGCAACCAATCGACTTCGCCGCCCCACACTTCGTACAGATCATTCGCGATGTTCATGTAACGGTAGCCAGGCAGCATTTCCGCGGCCCGTTTGCCCATCACGTCGTACACGCGCAGATCGGCGCCCTCGAAGGAATCTTCCTTCGCGCCCGGCCCGCGCAGAATCATGCCGCCGGCATTGTGATAGGACTGAGCCCCCGCGATGTTCGGCCGCGAAGTGATGAAATCGGCGACGTGGCGATTCTCGAGAATCGAATACGGATAGCGATGCGCCCCGTTCTGAATGTAGTCGGGCTGCCAGTTCCAACCCCAATCGCGATTGGGATCGTAATAGCCGTCGCCATCCTCATTCACCCGACCGTCGCCGTCGTTGTCTTTCCCTTCCTGGCCCAGGAGCGTGTACTCGCCCTTCTCGCCTTCCTTCACCTGAATCATCAAGTTCGGATAATCCGGATGGGCTTTGTAGCGGCCGTTCTTATCGCGGACGCGCATCATCGTGATGCTGCCGTCGCCGTCGAGATCGTCGGGGCCATCTTCATCGACCAGGCCGTCCTTGTCGTCATCAAAGGGTCGCTGGCCGCTCCGCGGCGAGTGCGTGGTATTCGCTTCATAGAAATGCGCATCGCGCGAATCGGGGCTCATCATCGGCATGAGAAAGAAGACCCGTTCATCAAGCAGCCGCTTGATCGTTTCGTTCTCTCCGCGCATCTCCAGCAGCGTCCAAGCGGTGTAGAGCACCACTTCGGTGGCCTGGATTTCATTCGCATGAATGGCGCCGTCGATCCACATCGCCGGGCGGTCTTTGTCGTCACCCTTGGCAAAATTGGTGATCGTGAGGACCCACATCTCGCGCTTGCCATAGGTTCCGCCAACCGACTGCAGCTTCGCATACTCGGGATAAGCGGCGGCCAGATCGTGCAACAGCTTGGTGCTTTCGGTGTAATCGTGATAACGGTTCCACTGCGCCGGCACCTTCGGCGTCGTTGGTGTGCCGATGGTTTGGTAGGGCGTTTTTGGTTTCTTGGCTGGTTCTTGCGCAGTAGTCAGCTGACAAATACAAAAGCAAAGAACTGCTATCAATCCAAGGTTTTTCACAAGACTCCGCGTGTGCCACTGGCTCAGCCAGTGAGAGTTGCAGCCGAACACGGGTTTCTCGATCGTTGGATAACTCATTTCGCCACCGCCTCTCCGACTGCCGGAGCCCACGCTCGAACTTTGAATTCAAAACCTTCCGGCAATTTTCCGTCGCCCGGCAAGCGAATCAGCCAGGTACGCTCGCTCTTGCCAGTCACACCCGCGAGGCGATTGATTTCGCTACGCGGACTGCCTTGCACAAAGACCGTGTCCTTCGGCACCTGCAGTTCGACCTGCAGCGGATAAGGAATGCCGTTCACGCTTCCCATCTCCGGCATCGTCGGCAGGTAGCCACTGTTGGCCACTGTCACTTTCACGCGATAGACGCCGCCACCGAGTGCTTCGGCAGAGAATTCACGCAGTTCCAGCTTCGGCAAGAAGTCAGGAAGCTTCTGCAGGAACGTGACGTGCTTTTCGGCCAATTTATCGAGCTCGGCGGCCGGCGGATTGAGATCGACGAGCGGTTTGAAACCACCGACTTCAACCTTTTGATTCGGAAAATCGGGATGCTTGATCTCTTTCCATGCCACAAAGCCGTCAATCTTGTTCGCCGCTAGCCAGTTCAACAGATTGATCTGCTCACTGCCGCGTTTTTCGCCCGATGACTTTTTCTCTTCCTTCTTGGGATCGTCTTTTTTCGCCTCGTCCTTGTCGTCATCCTTGGCCTCTTCTTTTTTCGCTTCGCTCTTCGGCACCCACCAACTGCGGGCATTCAGCGACCACCGGCCGAAGTGAAAATAAGACCAACGGCTGAATTGACCATGTCCATCGGGCGGCGACGGTGCATCGCTGCCGCCGTGGATCTTGCGATACGTTTCGGCAATGAAATCCGCCGCCGTAGCGTCGCTGCCGAGAATGTTCTTCTTGATTCGTTCCTTCTCAGTCTGCGAGTTCGGCTTCCAAGTGTGGAACAAGTTGTCATCAAGCGAGAAGGTGAAAACGGCCGCGATGTGCGGATGATCGAAGAAGAAATCAGCCACCGCGCGGCATTCCGGTTCGCTCACCGCATTCGGGCCGGTGTTGGGGGTGAACGGCTTGTAGTTGAACGTGAAGTTGCGATCGAAGGCCACGCCATCACCGGCGTCTTCGTTCCATTGCTCGTCGTGATCGTCGTCGATCCCTTCGCTAAGGATGCGATACTTGCCGCGCTCGTTCTTCTTCGGATCTGCCGTGATCAGCACGCGCGGATCATCGGGATGCGGCATGAGCGTGCCGGCAGGGTCTTCGATGCGCATCTGCGTGATGAAACCATCGCCGTTGAGATCGTTCGGTGGATCTTCGCCAAAGGCAAAGTCGCGATCGTCGTCAGTCTTGCGATCGTTCCCTGCCGGCACGCGGAAGGGACGAGCAAAACATTTTTCACTGCCATCGGGATCAGGCCGAGGAATGATATAGAGCGTGACTTGCTCAAGCAGTTTTTTGACTTCGTCTTTGTCGGCATTCACGATCAACTGCTCTGCCATTCGCAGCGCGAGTTCGCCGCCGGACAGATGACTTCCTTGCACGTTGCCGACGACGGCGAGGGCTGGCTTTTTGTCCTTGTCCTTGCCGATCGTGATCAGCCAGACATCTCGTCCGCCGGCGCTCTTGCCGAGCGAAACAACTTCGGCGAGATCACTGTCGTCGAGCTTTTTGACGGCGGCTGAGAAGTCTTCGTGATTGCGATAGCCCACGAGGGCCGGACTCGTCGGCTCTTGTGCGGCTGCGATCACCGACACGCAGAGCCAGGCGGCTGCAACAGACCAGAAAATACGCATAGGCGGAATAATCGTGCGCGGGAGGAAACAGCCAGGGAACGGATCTTCAAGAATAGCATAGTCGGCGGGAGAGCTTCCCAATGGCTGACTGGGCCGGCGAAAACCCGATTGCTGGTATTTTGCCTTGCCGGAACCGGCGACGCTCCTGGCACGGATTGGGTCGCACAAAATCTCAGATTCCCTGTGAACCACCCCTTCGCTTTTGCGGTACGTCAGAGAAGCGGCCCGGTGTTGCTGCCATTTGCAGGCCGACGTTTTTCAGTCGCACTGCCCGGTTACTTGTGAAAACCGCGGCCACGCGATAGCTTCGATAGTTTACGCCGTTCTCTAGCGAGTCAGCCGTTTCATGCCCGTTTCGCAGATCATTCCGACGCACGAACCCGCCGCGCTCCCCGATCACCAGCGGATTGTCATCACTGGCATTGGCTTGACCGCGCCGAATGGCAACAACCTGGCCGAATATCGGGCCGCGCTACTCGCCGGCAAGAGCGGCGTGACGGCGTACGAAATTCGCTATGTCGGCGAGACCCTGGCCGGCGTGTGCAAGTTCGACGCGCTCCGCTATCAGTCGAAAAAAGATATACGCCGCGGCACCCGCGCGGGCAGCGTGGGCATCTACTGCACCAACGAAGCCGTTCGCGACGCCGGCCTCGATTGGGCCGCCGTCGATAAGAGCCGCGTCGGCATTTATCTGGGCATCACCGAGCACGGCAACGTCGAGACCGAGAACGAAGTTTATGCGTTGAAGGGTTACGATTACGACACGCAGTTTTGGTCGCACCATCACAACCCCCGAACCGTGGCCAACAACGCGGCTGGCGAAGTGGCCCTCAACATGGGCGTGGTCGGGCCGCACTACACCATCGGCGCCGCGTGCGCTGCCGGCAACGCGGGCTTGATCCAAGGCGCGCAGATGCTGCGACTCGGCGATTGCGATATCGCGCTCGCCGGCGGCGTGTCCGAAAGCATTCACACCTTCGGCATCTTTGCGAGCTTCAAGAGCCAGGGCGCTCTCGCCACGCATGCCGATCCCGAAAAGGCTTCGCGCCCCTTTGATGTGAATCGCAACGGCATTGTCGTCGCCGAAGGTGGTTGCACTTATGTGCTCGAACGACTCGATGACGCTCGCCGCCGCGGCGCGAAGATTTACGGCGAACTCGCCGGCTATGCGATCAATACTGATGCGACCGACTTTGTGCTGCCGAACCCCGAACGCCAGGCCCAATGCGTGGAACTCGCGCTGAAGCGGGCCAATCTCACGCCGCGCGACATCGACATCGTGAGCACGCACGCGACCGGAACGGGTCAAGGCGATGTGCAGGAATGCGATGCTCTGCGGCGTGTGTTTTCGGGCAGTGACAAAACGTATTTCAACAATACGAAGAGCTTCATTGGTCACGCGATGGGCGCTGCCGGCGCGCTCGAGCTCGCCGGCAATCTGCCGTCGTTTGAAGACAACGTGATCCATCACACGATCAACGTCGACGAGATGGATGAAGAGTGCGCACTAAACACGATCGTCATCGGCGAACCCCGCCGCGTCGAACGAGTCAATTACATCCTCAATAACTCGTTCGGCATGCTCGGCATTAACTCGGTCGTGATCATCAAGCGCCCAAGCTAATTGGCAGCGATCGTAGGGTGAGTCGAGCGGCACTCCGCGAGGCCCACCAAGCTGACGACATCCGGGAGGGCGAGGCGGGCTACGGAATTTCAATCCGCAGCGGGCCAGCCGTGAGAATGTTCGAATCGGGAGCCATCTCCACTCCTAGCGTCGTGGCCGTGTTGAACGCGGCGGGGATGTCGCCGTTGGCGGTTTGGATTTCAATGCGATAGTAGCCAGGCGCCAGGCCGTGCGGCTTATCGTCCGATTCAGGTGCGCTGGGCATAACCCGACCCTGAGCATTGGTCTGGCCGGCGCCGGCTTGCAAGGCGGTTCCTAAAAAGGACTCGGGAACGATCTTTACGTCGGCGCTGGCCAGCGGTTGGCCGTGGCGTGTGATCATGAGCACTAGCTGCATCCGCGCCACCTTGGTGTTGGCCCAGGCCGCGATTCGCCCGTTGATCTCCGCCGCCGAAAGCTTGCCATCTTGATCGGTATCGCCTTGCTTCAGGCCAGCTTTCAATCCCGGCGCCTTGGCCAGTTCCTGTTCGCTCAGCAGGCCATCTTTATCGGCATCGAATTGTTCGATGGCCGTAGCCGCTGCATTCCTGGCGGGGGCTTCGGGAATAACGCGCGAGGGCGCTCCAGAACAACCGACGAACAAAACGCCAAGGCAAAGTGTGCAGAGGAATCGCATGGGAGGGTGCATTCAAGGTTGCGTAAATCAAGCGAACAACGTCAGCAAATGCGAGCCGGCATTCTACAAGCCGGGGCGGGCTATCGCTGCGCGCGGGGCCGACTTACGCTACGAGTTCCGCCCGCGGTTTGTTGTAAGCTTCTAGTTCGAGAACGATCATGCTCAATCAGCAATTCACGCGTCGTCAGGTGCTCGGTTCGCTCGCGGGAACGTCGGCTGCCGTCGCCTGGGGAGCCTCACTGCCGGCGGTGCACGCCGCCGAGACCGACAAACCGGTGGCGTTTGCGCTGGTGAGCGACACGCACTACCTGGCCAACAAGGAATCGCCTGGCGAACTCTTTGCCGATTCGGCCGCGGTGACTTCGCAACTCATCAGCACGCTCAACGCGCTGCCGGGCAAAGCAATTACTGCTGAGGCCGGCGGCGGAATGGTGGCTGCCTTGCATGGTGTGATTCACGCGGGTGACCTGATCGACACCGGTGACAAATCCGGCGGCGCGCATGAAAAGATGCAAGCCACGGAGTTCGCCGCCTTCGAGCACGACTTCGGCCTGAACGGTAGCGACGGCAAATTGAAATTCCCTTGCTACGAAGTGCATGGCAATCACGACGCCCCGCGCGGTACAGGCCTGGTGCTTGACGGAATCAAGGCTCGCAATCAAAAACGGCCCGGCTTGAAAAATCTCTCTGCCAACGGTCTGCACTACTCGTGGGATTGGGGACCGGCCGATCACCAGGTTCATTTCATCAACCTGGGAATCGTCGTCGGCTCGTCGCAAGACAAAGAGAACCCGCGCCGCTACAACCCGCTCGACAGCTTGGAGTTTTTGCAGGATGACTTGCAGAAAAACGTCGGCGACAGCGGCCGGCCGGTGGTGATTACGCACCACGTCGACGTGCAGCGCTACTCTACGCCCTGCGATGCCGACCCGAAGAACTCCGCCAAGGAATGGCATCCTTGTGACGCCCGCGGCTTTCACGCCGCGCTGGCGAAGTACAACGTCATCGCCATTTTGTACGGCCACACGCACTCGCGAAGCGTGCTGAAATGGAACGGCACGCAGACGCGCACGGAACAGGGCCTCGATCTATTCAACGTCGACAACGGAGCCCACTTTCGCAGTGATACGCAGGCCTTTTTCTACTTCGAGGTCACGCCCAGCAAACTCACGGTTCGCGAACTAGCCACCACCGACCGCTGGCAAACCGCGAACTGGACGCCGCAAGTTTGGACGCGCGAACTGAAGAAGGCGTAAGCACGCGAGCAAATGGTGTCTAATCGGCCTCCACCGAGCTTGCTCGGTGGAGCCTTGATTTTGCACCAGACAGGCCGTTCCGTGCGTCTTTCGCCCCCACTGACCTTGGTCGGTGGAGCGAATGATTTCGTCACCACGCAATCACATGCTCCACCGAGCAAGCTCGGTGGGGGCAAATATTGTGAGGATTCTGTTCTGGTGCAGAATCGTTTCACCACCGAGCAAGCTCGGTGGAGTCATTTGAAGGATAGCTCGCTAATCCGAAACTTCTCCGCCGGCCATCGTGATCAGGCGGGCGACGAGGCGAATGTCGGTCCCCTTCGCGAGCAGCCTGACGCTGGCGTCACCCATCAGGGCGTGAGCGCCGCCGGGATGGAAGGCGTAGATCTCGTCCTTGTTACAGCAGTTGATGGCGCACTTATCGACAAGGGTCACGCAGTCGGGCGTGTAGCCGTGCAGCGTGTACGAACTATCAGGATCGGCCCAAGCGCTGCTGCTGCTCGCTGAAGTTTGGAGCTTTTGCGTCGTGTCATAGTTCTGTGGCCGGCCAGAGTCTTCGGCAATCCACGTGGTATTGGACAAGCCGTCGGTGATGTCGGCAAAACGATAGAGCTGATTTGTCCGCAGCGCGCCGTTGAGCATGTCGCCCTTCAAGCTGTCGACCAACCCCGCCGTCACCAATTCGGGCTGAACGGCCGAGACCGTTGCGTAGTCGCCACAGGCTGCTTTGTTAGTCGTGGTCCGTTTGTTGTTGGGCGTCGAAGGGCAGGCTTGCAGTTTTAGTTGCGTCTGTATCGCTTCGCGATTGGCTGCGTCATTCCAACTGACATTCAAGCTGTACTTGTCACGCAGATTTCCCTGCTCGACAAACGGCAGCAGAAACGCCACCCAGCCGTGCTCGGAACCATTCGGAATGTTGAACTTCAGATGAATCGCGTTGGGATAAGCGGCTGCCGACACGGTGCCGAGTTTGCCCGGCGGCAGGCAGCCGTAGGTATCGTGAAAATTCTGAAACGCGAGGCCCCACTGTCGCATATTGTTCGAGCATGACGAACGGCGAGCTGCTTCGCGGGCGGGGAGCAACAGTGCGACCAGCACGCCGATGATGGCGATGACCACCAGCAATTCGACGAGCGTGAATGCTGCGTCGTGCCGACGGGCGGAAGTGCGGCGGGGCAACCGATTCGGATGCATGGTGTTCGACTCTCTGGAGAGGTCCAGCGTAGATCGAGACAGATGAACAAGCCAATTAGCAAAACATCGCCCGCTTTGCTCCGTCTAGGTTATCGTTTTCTGGCGATAAAGCGAACTAGTTCGTGCGAATTTCCTCAACGAAATAGTCAACGGCCGCCTGCCCCGATCGCACGAATTCCGCTGCTCCTTAGCCCCGAACCACTGGATTCTTCAACACGCCAATGCCATCAATGGCAATCTCGACCACATCGCCCGCGTGGAGCGTGAAGGCGTTGTCGGGGACGATGCCCGTGCCTGTGAGGAGGAAGCAGCCGCTGGGGAAACTTTGGTCGCGGCCCAGCCAACTGATGAGGTTGTCGAAGGAACGGGCCATTTGGGCGGCGCTCGTGTGCCCTTCAAAGACCTTTGCGCCGGCGCGATGAATGGCCAGATTGATGCCGATGTCGGCGACGGCTGGCATGTCGCGATGGAGCGTGATCCACGGGCCGAGGCCGCAGCACTGGTTGTAGACCTTGGCTTGCGGCAAGTAGAGCGGATTGTCGCCCTCGATGTCGCGGCTGCTCATATCGTTGCCGATCGTGAAGCCGACGAGGTTCAACTTGCTGTTGAGCACCAGCGTCAACTCCGGCTCGGGGACATTCCAATCGCTGTCGACGCGAATCCGCACCGGCTTGTTCGGCCCTGAGACGCGATGCGGCGAGGCCTTGTAAAAAATCTCCGGCCGCGGCGAAGCATAGACTCGGTCGTAGCACGAGGCCGCCGTCTCGGATTCTTCCATTCGCGCGGTGCGACTCCGTTTGTAAGTGACGCCCGCGGCCCACACTTCTTGATGATCGATGGGCGCGAGCAATTCGACCAACGGCAGCGCGATCGGCTCGTGCGTGTGCGTCATGAAGTCGACGACTTCGTACGGATCGTCGGCTTCGAGAATGTGCGAGAGCGTCGGATAAGGACCATCGGCGGTGTGCAACGGCAGGAGTTGATCGCCTTCGATCCGACCGACACCTTGTTTGCCGTTATAGGCGTATTTTGCGAGTTTCATGAGAGAGTCTGAGGTTTGAATGTTGTTCCCTCGCCCCTGTACTCAGGGGAGAGGGTTAGGGTGAGGGGCGGAAGCTCATTGGTTGCGGCTACTCCGCATCAGCTTCTTCCCGGTGTTTCGCTTACTTCAGCAGCTTATCGATCAGGTAATCCGTCGTGCCTTTGTATTTCTCGTGAGGCATTTCAGGAGCCACCAAAACAACTTCCACGCCCGTTTCCTTCAGCTTCTCGGCGAGCTTCAAGCCGAGGACGCCGGAGTGAGTCGGGTCTTTGGGCGAGGAACCGACGACGGGCTTTTCGCCGCCGTAGAACAGGCCGATCGGTGGATCATCTTTGCTGACGAGTTCGATGGGCGAGTACTCCTTGATCCACGGCAGGATTTTCTCGCGCTCGTCGATCAGGGCTTGAAAATTCTTCAGGCCGAAAGCGTGCGCGCCGTAGCCGTAATTGGGCATCCACTCGCGGAGTTCTTTGCCATCGAGCGAAGTCTGAGCGCCGTTGACGGCGGCGCAGGTGAGACGCGTCGATTCGCGGGCGATCGGGTCGTCGCTCTTGGGATCGGCCAGGTCGTCGTGAAAGGCGAGCCACAGCGACGAAGCGCCGCCAGCCGAACCGCCGGTTGCGCCGACCCGGGTCTTATCGAGATTCCATTCCTTGGCCTTCGAACGTGTGAACTGCAGCGCGCGAGCCCCATCGCTCAGCGGAGCCTTCACCGGCGGTTCGACCTTATCTTCCGCCGCCATCTTTACGTAGCGATAGTTGATGGCGACGACCGAGATGCCCTTGTCGTTGAAGGCCTTGGGGTTGGTCTTTTTGTCGCCGGCCTGCCAGCCGCCGCCGTGAATGTAAAACACCACCGGCGTCGGCTTGTCGGACTTTGCTGGATAAAAATCGAGCACCTGCCGCGGATGTTTTCCATAAGGAACGTCAGTCAGCGGCTGCAGTTCCTCGGCCCGGAGTGCTGAAGCCAGGGATGAAAACAGAACGAGTACGCAGAGGAGTGCGTAGCAGGGAGTGATTCGCGCCATAAGAGAGAGCCCTCAGAGAGTTTGGGGATTTGACTGCCTGATTCAATCCGACTACTTCGGCAAACTATCGGCCAATTTTCTGATCCAGTTGCCATGCATGATACCGGCGATGTCGGGCTGACTGTAGCCGCGCTTTTCCAGAATAGGAGCGATCTGTTGCAGATCAGCAATCGAGTCGAGGTCCATGGCCGTTTGCTCAGTGCCGTAACCGCCGTCGAGATCGCTGCCGATGGCACAATGTCGCGCGGTGCCGGCGAGTTGGCAAACGTGATCGATGTGCAGGGCGATCGTTTCAATCTTGCAGCCGGTTTCCTGCGGCGTGGTTTTGCCACGGATCCAATTCGGCACCATCATCCAAGCATCGAACGCGCCGCCAATCACGGCATCGCGACGGATGAGTTCTTTCAGCTGTTCGTCGCTAAACTGCCGTTGATGCGGCACGAGCGCGCGACAGTTCTGGTGACTCGCCCAGACCGGGCCGCTCCATAGCGAAAGGGCTTCCCAAAAAGCATCATCAGTCAGGTGAGTCGCATCGAGACAAAAACCATAGCGGCCCATTTCCTTCACGAGCTCGCGACCCGCAATGGTGAGGCCACCTTCAGCGCCGGTGCCGGGACTGTATCGACCAGGGCCATAGTGCGCCGGCCCGATGCAACGAAGCCCGCTGGCCCAAGCCATTTCGAGATACGACAGGTCAACGATCGAATCGGCTCCCTCGAGCGTGAGGACATAACCGATCGGCGCGTCGGCAGGCGGGTTGTTCTGCCAGAGTTCGACATGCTGCAGCAGTCCGGCGCGATCGACGATCTGCTTCATCTCGCCAGCCCGTTCCATCGCGCGGTAATACGCGAGCTGCCCTTGCGTCTGGGCCCAAGCAATCTCCGGCGCGTGCCAACCCGGCAATGAATTTCCCTCGGCAACGTAGCGAGCGATCTGCGTCGCAATGCAGAGCCCGATTTGGCCGCGGCGCATCTCAGGAAACGTGCACACGCCCTTAGCTCGATCGACCTTGTCACTCTTGCCCAGTTCCCACCGCCGCACATCAGCGAGCGGCAGCGTGAGGTCTCGGTTCCATTCGAGCGCATTCATCGACAGATCGAGATGGCCATCGACCAAAAACATGGCGGGAGTCCTGAGGTGGGAAGTAGCGGAGAAGTGCAATGTAACCATGAGCGGAGCAGGTTGCCACTTTGGCCAAATAGCCGCGCGGCACGCTACACACCACTCGCCAACTCTTTCAGGGGGCGTTACTCGTGATTGGCGAGACTTCCGACCAATCAGCTCAGCTGCGGAAAGTGAAATCTCGCCGCTTTTTGTTGAATTCTCCGGCCTCGATGCTTTAAGCTAAGCAAGGGAAAGCACTTCGGGCTTTTTCTCTCCTGGGGATCATTTCCGGCGGAATCGCACGGATTTTGAACTCTGGGGACAGGCTATGGCACCCAATACTGACGTCGCACGAAGCAGCTTCGAGCTCCGTATATCATTCAGTAATCCAAACCCGGGCGGAAAGGACCAATGCCGATGGCGATCGACCTGCAAGACACCGCCCGGCAGCATTTCGACCGGATTCACCGGGCCGCCCTCGTGCTGAGCGGCAATCCCTGGGACGCCGACGATCTGGCTCAGGAAACCTTCCTGGTGCTCTCACGGCAAGGGGCGACCTTCGAGGGGCGGAGCAGCCTGTATACCTGGCTGTACGGCATTCTGCTGAATCTTGAGCGGCGGGAACGGCGCCGCGTTGGCATGCGGCGGAAGAAGCTGCAGGTGCTGTGGGATTCGGAGCCCGCCGAAGAGCGGACCACGCCCGGAGCCGACGCGCCGGCCGAAGTGCACGAGTGGAAGAACAGCCTATGGGCCCGCGTGGCTCAGTTGCCCGATGGCCAGCGGCAGTCGCTGGTGTTGCGGTTCAGCGAAGGGCTGCGCTACGAAGAGATCGCGGAGATTTTGGAGTGCCCACTGGGAACCGTGAAATCGCGGATTTTCCACGGTCTGGCCGCTCTCCGCAAATTGCTGGAACAAGAAGGGGAAGAAGCCAGCCAACTGCCAGCTTTCCCCGGTGAGGACCTCTCGCATGTCGTTTGATCCGATTCATGACCCGCTCGATGACCCGAATTTCGACGGCGAACTGCCGGATGATTTCGCCGCGCTCAGTGAGCAACTGCAGTGCGACGCGCAGCGGCTGAGCAGTGTTTATCCGGCCTGCCAGGCGCCGACCAAGCTGATGGAAGCGCTGGCCGCAGAGCCTCGCTCTTGGTGGCAGCGCCGACGGTTGCCGCTGGGGGTTTCGGCCGCCGCTGCCTTATTGCTGGTATGTGGTTTGACGCTGATTGTCCTCTCGCGTGGCAGCCAACAAACAGCCCAACCAGAAGCGAACCTCCCGCCCGAGAACGCTGTCGTCAGCGTGCCGGTTGTGAGCAATCCGGTGAATGACGCCGACCTGACGCCTGTTTCATTTCGCCCCGCCCTGGTCGATGTGAATGGTCCGGAGCTCGAAGGCTTGCTCGATCTCTGGCAGGAACAATCCCCTGTCGCTGGCCGCATTGCATTTTAGTTCTCGCAATCGATTATGACTCGCACCTTCCTCATCTTCGCTCTCTTGCTCGCCGCCAGCGCACCGCTGCCGCTGTGCGCGCAACAGGCTACCGGTGATTGGAAAGGGGCCGCCGCGAAACTGCAGCAGTCAGTGGTCACGGTTCGCATTCGCCGAATGGAAGCCGCGAAGCCAGCTGCCGAAGAAAAAGCCGCCGATGAACTAAGCGGCAAAGAAGAAACGAAGCCGGCCCCGCAAGCGTCGGTGATGGTCTGCACGGGCTTTTGCGTGTCGCCGAATAAGGTGGTCACGGCGACGCTTGTCGCCAGCGACGATCGCGTCCGTTTGACGCTCGCCGGCGGCGTGCAGAGCGATGCGAAGTTGCTCGCCGTTGATGAATACTCCGGCTTGTCGCTGCTCGGCTGCGAAGGAAAAGAGCTCACGCCGCTGAAGCTCGCCGCCGATGCTCCCGATGTCGGCGAACAAGTGATGACCGGCGCGGCTTGGGGTGTCGATCGGCCCATCGTTTCGGTCGGCATCGTGGGAGCGGTCGAACGAACATTGACTGGCCTACTATTGCCACCGCTATTGCAATGCGATCTGCGCACGGTCGAAACCTCAAGCGGTTCGCCGCTTGCCAATCGAGCCGCCGAAGTGCTTGGCATCATCCTCGCCATTGACGAACCGGTCGCACAGCGCGGTTGGACTTATGCGGTGCCAGCCAGCCACATCAGCCGCCTCGTTCGCAGCGTGGAAGCTGCCAACGGCAACGGCGTGGTGGTGCTCAAGCGTCGTCGGCCGGTGGTCGGCATGGTGCTCGACGGCAACGAAGAAATGGTGCTCGTGCAACGGATCACGGCGGGCGGGCCAGCCGATAAAGCGGGCCTGAAAGTGGGCGATCGCATCGTCGCCGTCAACGGCGTGCTGATTCGTTCAACCTATCAAGCCGTGCTACCGACCATGTACAAACAGCCGGGCGATACGATTCGCTATCGCGTCGAACGGGATGCAGGCGAGATCGAACTGACGATCACGCTCGGCGGCGGCGTCGAACTGCCGCAGCTACCGCACAACCAGCTCGGCCAGTTGATCCTGCCGCGCGTGGAAGTAGGTCGCAGTGCCGATGGCAACTACTTTGCCCAGTCGAGTCGCGGCCATGTTCGCGAACTCGCGGTGCCGCTCCCAGCCGACAAAGACAAAGAGCCGTTGCCGCCAACTGCCGAACAAAAGATCGATCTACTGATCAAATCGCTCGAGCGCTACCAGGCCGTGATCGATCACCAACAGCGAGAAATCAAATCGCTGCGGGAAGAGCTGAAGAAGAAGTAGTGCCTACTTCCGCGGCACATCAATGTTGAGTTCGCCATCGGCCTTAGGCAGATCCTGCGGAATGCTGCGCTCGGGAAACAAAGGCCTGCCGTTGGGGATCTCCGGACCGGCAACCCCATCGGTCGCATACACTCGTGCCATGTACTTGCCACCGACCGTTGCAATGCCGCCATCTTTGCGAGTATCAAACTCGCCATTCTTGATGATGGCAAATCCCTGTGGTCCGTCGGCGCCAGCTTGTAGGTCGGGGTCGAACGTGATGCTGCCGGCTGGAATGGGCTGGCCTTGGTACGTGATCTTGCCCCAGACGTGAAAGCGCTGCACCTTCTTTTCGCAACCACTCGCCGCAATCAAAGCGACCAACACAAAAACGGCGACCGACCAGCGGTGGAGCATGCGCGACTCGCTTCCTAGGATTTAAAAAATTGGCGACAGATGGGAAGCGGATTATTCGATCGTCTTCGGCTCGCCGCTGTTGCGGCTGGCAGTCGCTCGGTAAACGCCAAGATCGATGCTTTCGGTCACATAGCGAACCGCGCCGTCGCACATCGAAAAATTGGTGCCGCCAGGATGCTGGCTCCCCATCGTGATGCTGTTGAACAACGTGTTGGCCGCGAGCGTAGGCACGTTGATGCCGTCTTTAATGTTGCGGCAGCCGCAAATTTCGGCTGTCTGCGAAACATCGGTTCCACCGTTCGCGGTGCAGCCGCGGACCCAACTTCGAAATCGGGAACCGTATTTTTCATTGTGTTTCGAGTTCTCGCCGAGCATGAACGTGTTGGCCGTGCCGTCGATCACGTCCTTCAGCTTGTAGCTAACGTTGCGCAAGCACACGCCTTCCAAGCTCACGTAGTCATAACCATTGTCCATCCCGCTCTTCTCATAGGTGACGCCGGTCGTGCTTGCGCCAAGCGGCCCCATGTTGCCGTAGTAGTGGAACGTCCACGGAGAGTAAGTGCCCGCCGGGAAACCAGCAGGATTGGTGATGTAGTCGCCAGAGTTGTCGTAACTGTTGCCGCCCTTCATCATCTTTTGGGCTGGCGAACTCGGACACAGATAGGCGTCGATTTTGTTGATCGCCAGATGATTCTTCGAGGCTGCGGGCGTGTTGTAGTCGCCAGCCGTGAAGACGAACTTCTCATACAAGCCGCGCTGCTCGAGGTATGGCAGCACGAACACCGTCCAGTTCAAATCGTTGGTCGAGATGCACCCCGACGGCAGCGAGAGGAGTGAGTCGTGATAGTTGTGCCAAGCCAGCGAGACCTGCTTCATATTGTTCTGGCAGCGCATCCGCCGGGCGGCTTCGCGAGCAGCTTGCACGGCCGGGAGGAGGAGTGCAACCAGCACGCCGATGATGGCGATGACGACGAGCAATTCGACTAGCGTAAACGCCTGACGCAGCCCGCCAAACGAGCTCCGCCGATGCTTCCGGAGAGGAAGAAACATCGCAAACCTCCGCACAAGTGACTTCTGTTCCAGCCCAGTATCTTAACCGGCAGCAGCAGCGCGATCCAGAAAAATCGATCGCCCGCGAATTGCAGATTTTTAACTTTGCGCCATTCTAAGCGTCCGTACCTAACCAGAATAGAGCGACAAAGTTTCGGAATCGCACGGAAATGCGGAAAATCTTTGGCTGCCTACAGACGCATCAACATCAGCCAGGAAGCAATCGCGATGACTCCGCGCTGCGGAAATTCATCTATGTGGCCCTACCCCAATAGGAGTACGATACTGGCGGTTTTGCCAGATGGAGCAATACGAGTAGTTGAGGTGAGACATGGATGTCACGTTTGCGAAATGGTGCTGGGCACTTTTCCTGCTGTGCGGATTCGCCATCGGTTCAGCCGCACAAGCTGCGGATGATGCTGGCGTTGTAGCAGCGCAAATCGTCAAGGAATTCAAGGAACTGCGCGCAGCCGGCAAGACGGACGAAGCCGACAAAAAACTTCGCGATGCGGTGGAGACATACGAAGATCGGCTGCACCAACAGCCCAACGACGCCCAAGCTCACTTTGCGCTCGCACAACTAGTGGTGCATCTCGACCAAGTCGCGACCGCCGAAGTTCATTTGGAACAAGCCATTCAACTGGAACCAAACAATGCGGCCATGTACGCGTTCAAGGGAAAGTCGCATGGAGTCGCCAAGGAGTTTCCCGCGGCCATAAAAGCGCTCCGCCGCGCGCTGGAACTGGATCCTAAGAACGCCGAAGCCAGGATCTTGCTGGCCATGTGCTTAGCGAATCAGAACGAGACTGCCGAAGCGCTGTCGCAAACCCGCGAGGCACTTAAGTCGCTGCCGAAGAATCACGAAGCAACTACTTTGCTGGCAGTCATGCTCCTCGGCGCTAGCCAGCACGAGGAATGGGAACGCACGGTCCGTGAACTGGTGGCCGAGCGGCCGCAAGACGAGAAGTGCCGAGAGCTCTTGATAACTGGATTCCTCGTCCAGCAAAAGTTTGACGCGGCCTATCGCGAGTGTCTGGAGTTGCAGAAGCTCAAGCCGAACGATGCAGGGTTAGAAGAGCGGTTGGTCGTTCTAGCCACGCAGGCCAAGGAGCCTGCTTTGGCGGCCACGCATATCGAACGGCTACGTGAATATCGCAGGGCAGGCAAATTCACGGCGGGTGTCTTTCTCCGCGATCGATTTTTCCAGGGACCAAAGCAGCTTGCCGTCGAAGAAAAGTTTGAACTTGCGCCCGACGCGGGGACCAAGTTTGACTTTCACGTGCTCAACGACAAGGAGCAGGTCGACTACACGCTCTCCTTGATGTACTCGGAGGGCTTCAACGCATACTTGATCCGCGAGGGAAAGATCAAGGAAAACGAAAAGGCGTTCGTACTGGCAAAGTTGAAAAACGGCCAACCCGAAATCTTTGCCACGTTTACAACCCTGCCGACTTACGAAGAAGTTCGGAGC
Source organism: Anatilimnocola floriformis (assembly GCF_024256385.1). NCBI lineage: Bacteria > Pseudomonadati > Planctomycetota > Planctomycetia > Pirellulales > Pirellulaceae > Anatilimnocola > Anatilimnocola floriformis. Next base: position 124,639 of record NZ_JAMLFW010000004.1, on the reverse strand, counting down.
ATGGTCGTCGAGGTCCTAGAGGGAACTCGACCGGGCGTAATTACGGCCAATCAAAAACGGCAGGCGCCAAATCGCTAACGGCAACCTAGCCCGTCATGCCGCCATCGACGGTTAGCACGGCGCCAGTCACATAGCTGGCTGCCGGGCTGGCGAGGAAGAGGACGCAGGCCGAGACATCTTCGGGCTTGCCGACGCGGCCGGCGGGGATTCGCTTCTTCACTTCGTCAAGAATCGAATCGCCGAGGACCTTCGTCATTTCGCTTTCGATAAAGCCAGGGCAAACTGCGTTGATGGTGACCTTGCGCTTGGCGAGTTCGCGGCTCATGCTGCGGGTGAAACCGATCAGGCCGGCCTTCGACGCGCTGTAATTCGTCTGGCCGGCGTTCCCCATCAGGCCGCTGACGCTCGACATGTTGATGATCCGGCCGTAACGCTGCCGCATCATCAAACGAGCCGCAGCGCGAGCAAAGAGGAACGGCCCGCGGAGGTTGGTCGCGATGACTTCGTCCCACTGTTCGTCGGTCATGACCGGCAGCAGCGTATCGCGGGTCACACCGGCGTTGTTCACGAGAATGTCGATTCGGCCCCACTTCTCGTTGATGTCGTTCATCAACTTATCGACGGCAGCCGATTCGCGCACGTCGCAAGGAAACGCTTCGGCCGTGCCGCCGGCAGCGGTTATGTCGGCGACCGTGGCCGCGAGCTTGTCAACGCTGCGGGCGATGCATGCCACCTTCGCACCGCTCTGGCCGAGGGCGATGGCGATCGATTTGCCGAGCCCCTGCGAAGCGCCCGTCACCACCGCGATTTGGCCGGTGAGATTGACTTTCAAGCTGTCGTAAGGATTGGCATCGGCCATGGCAATTGTCCTTGGATTTGTTTGGTTTGGTCCCCTCGCCTCGGTACTCCGGGGAGAGGGTTAGGGTGAGGGGTTAATGCGGGTGGATATGCAAGCGAAGGAAAGGTTTGCTGCGGCTCAGCCCCTCACCCCGGCCCTCTCCCCTGAGTACAGAGGCGAGGGAGTCCACACTTGCTGCGCAAGTGCATGGTTTTCATCAGCAATTAGCACTCAATCCCATCGGCGGCGACTTTGCGATCAATCCGCTTCAGCAATCCGCGGAGGACGCGACCAGGGCCGATTTCCCAGAAGGGAGTCACGCCCATGTTGAGCAGAACGCGCATCGAATCTTCCCAGCGAACGGGCGAGACGACTTGCTGCACCAGCAGGTGGCGAATTTCGTGCGGATCGTCGTGCGACAGGGCATCGACATTCGAGATGACCGGAATCCGCGGCGGCTTGATCGGCACATGAGCTAGCGCCGAGGTCAGGCGTTGCACGGCAGGAGCCATCAGCGGCGTGTGAAACGCGCCGGCGACCGACAAGCGAATGGTCTTCATCGCGCCGGCCTTTTCGGCGATGGCGGGGACTCGCTCACAGGCCGAAGTGTGTCCGCTGATCACGATGTTGCCGGGGCACAAATGATTGGCGATTTGCAGCACTTCGCCGGGTTGGCGAGCTTCGTCGCAAACGGCTTGCACCTTGTCCAGGTCAAGGCCGAGGACGCTGACCATGCCACTGGGAACGAGGTCGGCGGCGGCTTGCATGGCGCTGCCGCGCTCGGCGACCAGCTTCAAGCCGTCCTCAAACGTGATCGCTTCGGCAAAGACGAGCGCGGTGTATTCACCCAAGCTCAAGCCAGCGGTAGCTTTGGCTTCGGCGGCAACTTCCGGCTTCGTCGCTTTTAGCGATTCGAGGGCAGCGAGGCTGCAGACGAAGAGCGCGGGCTGGCTGTAGACGGTGGAGTCGAGCTTTTCGGCGGGGCCGTTGAAGCAGACTTCGGCCAGATCGTAGCCCAGGACGGCTTGGGCGCGGTCAAAGAGGGACCGCGCAGCAGGCAAGGACTCGGCCAATTGTCGACCCATGCCGACGGCCTGTGCACCCTGCCCGGGAAACAATAAGGCGATTTTACTCAAGACCTGTGGACTCGCGTTAGGTCTCTTCGGATTCGACAATCACTCGGCCCATGTAGTAGCCACACTTCTCGCACACAACGTGCTGGAGCGTGGCGTTGCTGCATTTGGGGCAGAACGACAGTTGCTTCGCCTTTTTGGCGTGGTGGGACCGGCGCTTGCGGGTCCGCGAATTCGACGATCGTCGCTTTGGAACGGCCATGACAGACTCTCAAACCAGGCGAAAAACCTGCGTACTCGTGGCAATAACTCGTGCCTGAAAACCGAGATAGGCAAGAAATGCCTTACTTGGCTGCTAAGCAGAGAAACGACCGATGTTAGGGATGCCAGGGCAGGCTGTCAAGGTCTGGTCGTCCCAGACGCACGCTAAGCCACGATCTGCCGAATCACCTTGCCCGCCACGTCCGTCAGCCGGAAGTCGCGGCCGGCGTAGCGGTAAGTCAGTTTTTCGTGGTCGAAACCAAGCAGGTGCAGGATCGTGGCATGCAGGTCGTGGGCACTAGTGGGGTTTTCTTCGGCTTTAAAACCGAACTCGTCGGTCGCGCCGTAGGCCTGGCCCCCTTTGATGCCGCCGCCGGCCAGCCACACACTGAAGCCGTAATGATTGTGATCGCGGCCGAGCTTGCTTTTGCCATCTCCATTGAGCTCGACCGACGGCGTGCGGCCGAACTCGCCGCCCCAGATGATGAGCGTGTCGTCGAACATGCCGAGACGTTTCAGATCGGTCATCAAGGCCGCGATCGGCTGATCGATTTCACCGGCGAGCTTTTTGTGAGCCCCGGCGATGTTGTCGTGATTGTCCCACGGCTGACTCGCGCCGTGCCAAAGCTGAACATAACGCACGCCGCGCTCCAGCAGTCGACGGGCAATCAGCGTTTGCCGGCCGTGGACGTGATCGCCGTAAGCGCCGCGCGTCTCCGCCGTCTCTTTGTCCAGATCGAACGCATCGGCGGCTTCGGTCTGCATGCGGAAGGCGAGCTCGAAGGTTTGAATCCGCGCGTCGAGGCGAGCATCGAGTCGCTGGGCCCGATGTTCAGCGTTCAGTTGCGCGAGCAAATCGAGCTGCCGCCGCTGAGTAGCCGTTGTCGCGTGCGGATGAGCGATGTTCTCGATCAGCTTGGCCAACTGCTGATGCTTGCTGTCGATGAAGGTCCCTTGAAAAGCACCGGGAAGGAACGCGCTCTGCCAGTTTTCGGCGTCCTTGATCGGAAATCCGCCTGGGCACATCGCGACAAAGCCCGGCAGGTTTTGATTCTCCGTGCCGAGACCGTACAGCACCCAGGAACCAACACTGGGCCGCGGCTGCACCGAGTCGCCGCAATTCATGAGCATCAGCGAAGGCTCGTGGTTTGGCACTTGCGCGTACATCGAGCGAATGACCGCGATGTCGTCGGCGTGTTGCGCGGTCTTGGCAAAGATCTCGCTGATCTCGAGGCCGCTCTCGCCGTATTTTTGAAACTTGAAGGGCGAGGGGAACGCAGCGCCGGTTTTGCGCTCGGTCAGCAGCGTTTCCGGCAACGGCTTGCCGGAATATTTCTCCAAAGCTGGCTTAGGATCGAACGTATCAACGTGCGACGGCCCGCCGTTGCAGAAGAAGTGGATGACTCGTTTAGCTCGGCCGGCGAAGTGCGGCTTCTTCGGAGCGAGAGGACCGGCTGCTTCCGCGGCTGGCAGATCGCCGCAGTCACTCAATAGCCCGGCCAAGCCGAGGGCGCCGATGCCCAAACCACTACGCTGCAGAACTTCTCGGCGAGTGAGCGGAAACATGGACGGACCCTCGGAGGAATCGCCAACTCCAAATCGTTAAGGCGAGCACCAGCCCGGTTGCGGCTTGTCCCACACTTGGGCCTGCCGACCAGCCGTGATCTTGGCCACGGCAGCTTCCGCATCGGCGACATCTTTTGCCGTGGGATGGACTTCGAGCGTGACGAGAAACGCCGCCCGCTTGCCGCCGGCAATCTTCACGACACGTCCTTGTTCGCCTTCGTAGCTGCGCGGATTGGGAAAATTCGTGCCCGGCTCGAGGCCCGTGACGTAACCATCGCCATCAGCCATCGTGTCCTTCCACAGGCTGAAGCACGGCAGCTGCCGTTTATTGAAGATGAGGCTGACACCCTGAGTGCTGTGAGCGTTCTTCAGCAGGGCACGAGTCCAGCCGTCGTCGGCGGCGTGCAGCTCCATGAAGTAGACCATTTCTTCCCAGCCCGGCTGCGGCGCGGGGTAGCTGTCCCAAGTCTTGATGCCACTCGCGGCCCGTTCGTTTCGCGGCACGATAGTCTTCGCCGGCAACACCACGCGCGAGCCGCCGTCGAGCAGCGGCAAGCCAAAGTTGACGTGATACAGCATCTGCATCTCGGCCTGCGTGGCGGAGAAGTTTTCGATCTCGTCGTGAATCGTCACGCCATGATCGTTGAACCGCGTAGTGTATTGCGTGACCATTCGCAGCTTGAGGAAGTGAAACCGCGTCTCTTCGACGATGCCACGAACGCTGATCTCTTGCGTGTCGGTATCGACGCTCACCGAAACGTGAATGGCCGGCCGATTGGCGATGCGGCCATGCAGCGGATATTTCAGGCGGTTTGTCTTGTCGTCGAACTCCGGCGCACCGTTGTTTTCGAGACCGCAGCGCACGAGCAGCTCATCGAAACCATCGAGCCAGCCGAGTCCGCTCGGTTCGCCCATGTCGACAAACTGCGGATGGACCGGCCCGCGGTTCGGCGACTTCCAACCGATCTCGAGATCGCCCAGCCAAGCCTTCCACAGGCCCATGCCGCGGGTGGGAATGATCGAGAACGACAGCTGGCCGTTGTGGACGCGGATCTCATCGACCCCTTCGCTCAAGCCGCCGTGCAGCGTGCGTTTTTCGATCTTCCAATGACCTTCGACGCCCAGATCTTGCGGCGAAATGGTGATTTCGTCGGTGCGAGTGTTATCGGCTTGGTGGAGGAGAGTCCAAGAACGGGTTGGCATGGGAGCTCAGTTAACAGGGTCTTCGTTGAAAACAATCCGCCGAATCGCCGTCGCTCGGCCGGTGGCTGAATCGACATCTACGATCGTGCCGTGCAATTGCACGTCGCCGGTCGCGACATCGAACTGCGTCGGTTGAAAAGTGATTGTAGTCTCCAGCACGCGGTCGATTCTACGGCCAAGAATGCTGTCGTGCGGGCCAGTCATGCCGATGTCACACTGAAACGCCGTGCCGCCGGGCAAGATCTGCTCATCGGCTGTCGTCACGTGCGTGTGCGTGCCCAGTACCGCGGAAACGCGGCCATCGAGATAGCGGCCCATCAGTTGTTTGTCGCTGGTCGCTTCGGCATGAAAGTCGACGAGGCGGATTTTTACCTCGGCAGGTATTTCGGAGAGCACTCGATCAGCCGCCGTGAAGGGGCAGTCGACGGGCTTCATGAAAATCCGCCCGAGCAGCGAGATGATCGCGACCCGTTCGCCACTCGCGGCTTGGATGATGGCGAAATTTTTCCCCGGCGCTTTGGCGGGATAGTTCGCCGGCTTGACGATGTTCGACTCGCTATTGAGAACGCTGGCGATTTCGTTGCGGCGATAAATGTGATCACCGAGCGTAATGCCATCGACGCCGGCGGCGATCAACTTCTTATAAATCGTGGGACTAAGGCCGCTCCCATCGAGCGCGTTCTCGGCATTGGCGATGACCAGATCAAGCTGCTCGCGTTGCCGTAACCCGGCGAGGGCCGTTGTAACGACACGCACACCCGGTTTGCCAACGATATCGCCGATGAGGAGGATTCGCATTTTGCCCCGCTCCAGTCTTCTTTCTCCCTCGCCCCGGTACTCCGGGGAGAGGGCCGGGGTGAGGGGCTGAGCAGCGAGTGTACCCGATTCGGCCCCTCACCCTAACCCTCTCCCCGGACTACCGGGGCGAGGGGACAAAATGCTCTTTTACCGCGCCACCTCAATAAACCGCGACTCCCGCACCACGGTGACCTTGATCTCACCCGGATACGTCAGCTGTTCCTCAAAGGCCTTGGCAATGTCGCGACACAGCTTCGCTGCCTTGGTGTCATCCGTATCGCGCGAGCTGGCGAGCACGCGTAGTTCGCGCCCCGCTTGAATGGCAAAAGCTTGTTCGACGCCAGGGAAGCCGCAGGCGATCGATTCGAGTTCTTCCATCCGCTTGATGTACCGCTCGAGCGATTCGCGGCGAGCACCAGGGCGCGAAGCGCTGCAGGCATCGGCAGTCGCGACGAGCATCGTGTACGGATACTCCGTCACGATTTCATCGTGGTGGCCGAACGCGGCGTGGACGATTTCCACCTTTTCGTTGTGACGCTTGAGCAGGTCGGCGCCGATCTTGGGATGGCCACCTTCGAGCTCGTGATCGGCGGCTTTGCCGATGTCGTGGAGCAGGCCCGCGCGACGGGCCAGTGTGCCGTCGAGGCCGACCATTTCGGCGAGCAGGCCGGAGAGGAATGCCACTTCGACGCTGTGCCGCAGCACGTTCTGGCTGTAGCTGGTTCGGAAGTGCAACCGGCCGAGCATGTAGAGCACGCGCGGATGCAAACCATGTGCGCCGACTTCTTCGGCAGCTTCTTCGCCCTTCTTCTGAATGAACGACTCGATTTCCTTGGTCGTCTCGGCGGCGATCTCTTCGATCCGCGACGGATGAATCCGGCCGTCGGCAATGAGCTTGGCCAGCGACTGCCGAGCCACTTCGCGGCGAACTGGGTCAAAGCCGCTGACGATCACCACGCCGGGAGTATCGTCGATGATCACATCGACGCCGGTGGCTTTTTCGAAGGCGCGAATATTGCGACCTTCGCGGCCGATGATGCGGCCCTTCATTTCGTCGTTGGGAATGTCGACCGTGCTCGTCGTGCTCTCGGCGGTGTGGGCCGAAGCATAACGCTGAATCGCCGTGAGGATGATGTCGCGCGATTTTTGTTCAACCTGCTCTTGAACACGCCGTTCGTGACGCAGCACGATGCTGCCGAGTTCGCTCTGCAGTTCATTTTCCAGCGTATCGAGCAACCGCTTGGTGGCTTCGCCGGGCGAGAGACCACTAAGGTTATGCAACGTCTGCCGCTGGGCATCGACCATCTTGCCGAGCTCTTCGTTGCGACGGCTGGCATCCTCAAGCCGTTCGGCCAGGCGACGTTGGGTGGTTTCGACAATCCGCTCTTGTTTTCGCAGGTCGTCGCCCTGTTGCTGCAGGGTCTCTTGCCGCTTCTCGATGGTTCGCTCGCGCTCGCGGAGCTCATCGCGACTCTTATTGAGTGCCTTCTCGGTCTCCTGCTTCGAGACCAGCTCCCGCTCCTTAATCGCGAGCTCGGCTTCTTTGACTTTGTTGCCAGCATCGCGCGAGGCGCGATCGAGAATCTCCTTGGCCTGATTTTCGGCATCGACTTTGCGTAGTCGATCGAGAAACTTGACAGCGCCCCACATCAACAGCGCCGCGACCACTGCCGCCACGCCAATCCAGATCGGATGAACCACAACGCCTCCGCTATTCTCTGGCGGAGCGCAAGAACGCAACGAGGAACCGACGACCTGCCTGCGTCGTCAGCCCGGCGAACGAACAAACGTTATGACGAGAACCAAACTCGATGAGTTACCGACCGAGCTGCCAGGCGATTGCCCGGCAACCATGCAGGCCGCGGTTGCGAGTGAGAGGTGGAGTCTGTTTTGTTGCCGGCAAAAATTTCAAAGCGACACGAACCGGAACCGCCGATCTACTCTGGCCAAACCACCAGCCGACCGCGGTAATCCATTCGCGCATGCCCGCTTCACGCAGACCGATCCGTGTGGTTCGGCAGGGAAGCAGACTGGCGACCGACTGCGGCAGCACCACGCGCTCGCCCTGTGGCGAACAACGAAGGCAGGCGCACAGCCAATGCCAGACAATCGCGACAAACTCCATAACGCACGCAACCTTCGACCAGCGACTTGCGTCAGCTGGCCAAGCGACCAACCATCTGCCGACGCTTCGAGCCCACTGGGCCTGACCGTCGACCTTACGCAACAACCGAAAATTCAAACGTCAAAACGCTTGCCCGCTCCGTTCGAAGCGAGCTTACACCATCAACCAGTTTAAATTGCCCATTAGGTGGAAAAAGCGAACCCAATGTCGCTTTTCACAACACTGGTAGCATGTTAGCAGAGTCTTAACGAATCGCAAGAATGGGGGTTTAGCGAGGGATGAAGGGTTGAAGAGAGGAAGGGTTGAAGAGGAAGATGCAGGCCCCGATCACCCTTTCAACTCATCGCCCCAACGCTCGATCGCGCTCCATGGATTTCCTCGCTCGCCTGAAAATCGCCTGGCCCGTTGAAGCGTGGCGAGATGTGTCTGTCGTCGTTGCCGTTTCGGGCGGGGCCGATAGCGTGTCGCTGGCATGCGCTATGTCTGAGCTGCGCGAGCAGGCCGCGCCGGGGAAGTTGATCGTTGCCCATTTCAACCATCGGCTCCGTGCCGCTGGCGAAGATGACGCGCGGTTTGTGCAGGAATTGGCCAGGCAGCTCGGCTTGCCCTGCGAGATCGGCGTTACCGATCAACCGCTCGAGCAATCGGGCGGCGATGGCGTGGAAGCGGCCGCCCGAACTGCCCGCTATGCGTTCCTGCTGAAGACGGCTGAGAAGTCTGGAGCCCGCTACGTGGCGACGGCCCACACAGCCGACGACCAGGCCGAGACTGTGCTCCATCGTGTGATCCGCGGTACGGGCCTCGCCGGGCTCGCCGGCATTCCGCGAGTTCGCTTGCTCAGCCCCGCCGTCACTCTCATTCGACCGTTGCTCGACTTCAGTCGGGCCGATGTCGTCGAGTATCTCGCCGCCCGGCAGCAAACGTTTCGTTTGGACGAAAGCAACGAGGATCCGAGCTTCACCCGCAACCGCATTCGCCACGCCCTGCTGCCGCAACTCGCCGCGCAGTACAACTCCAACGTCCGCGAAGCCCTCCTCCGCCTCGGCCAACTCGCCGGCGATGCTCAGCAGGTGATCGAACAGCGGGCCGAAGAACTCATGCAGCAAGCCGTTCGCAATAGTCCGAATGGCATCGCCATCGACGCTTCTTTGCTCCGCGATCAGCCTCTGCATCTCGTGCGCGAAATGCTGATCCTCGTCTGGAAGGAGCAACGTTGGCCGCTGCAGCAAATGGGGCTCGGCGAATGGCAATCGCTAGCCGCGGCACTCGTTTCTGAAGCACCGAATCAAACCTTTGATTTGCCGGGCCAAATCCGCGCTCAAAAGAGCCGTGACGCCCTCACGCTGACCAAAATCACGCAGTAAGTCCAAGTAGCTGAATTCAAACCAGGCAAACAGACGTCACCAGCTGAATTCTGGCGAATTCAGCTACTTTCATGCGGCGAAAAGCCACAGTAGGCTATCGCCGATGAAACGCACACCTGTCGCACCTCTCGATCTCGCCAAGCTCCAGGTTTATCCCCTCGCCGAAAGGCAAAGCCTGACGCGCGTTGAGGATATTCTCATCGCGCCCGCCGCGCCGCCTCGACCGCTGCGTGATCCAGCCCAAGCTGCCGTTATTCAGGAGTGCGCCAAAAAAGTCCGAGCAGCTCGCGACAACGGCCGCAGTGTGATGCTGGTCTATGGCGCTCACTTGCTCCGCAATGGCGCTGCTCTGCTGCTCGATGAGCTGATGGGGCAAGGCTACCTCACGCATCTCGCCACTAACGGCGCGGGGACGATTCACGACTGGGAATATGCCTGGTTCGGCGCGTCGACCGAAAGCGTTGAGATGGGCGTCGCTGGCGGCAAGTTCGGTACGTGGCACGAAACGGCCCTCAACATTCACGTCGCTCTCATGGCCGGCGCGCTCGATGGCCTCGGCTACGGCCGTGCCCTCGGCAGGTTGATTCATGAAGACGGCGTGACCCTGCCGTCGGTGAATGAGCTCCGCGAACTGATTCATAACGAACCCGCTCATCCACTCACTGCAGCGCGGGCCGATCTGCTGCAAGCGATGCTCACGCAGCAACTCCCGGCCGGCCGCATCGACGTGAAGCATCCGCACAAGCGAGCCTCGATTCTCGGCAGTGCTTACAAGCACGGCGTGCCGCTGACGGTACATCCGGGCATCGGTTACGACATCATCGCCAATCATCCGATCTTCAGCGGCAGCGTGATCGGTCGCGGCGGCGAGCTCGATTTCAAGCTCTTCTGCGGCAGCGTCGCGAATCTCGAAGGGGGCGTCCTCCTCTCCGTCGGCAGCGCGATCATGGGCCCTCAGGTGTTCGAAAAGAGCATCAGCTGCGTGAACAACCTCCGTCTGCAAGCCGGCCAGCCGGTGATCAGCGACCTCGGCATCTACGTGGTCGATCTGCAGGACGGCGGCAACTGGGATTGGAAACAAGGCGAACCGCCAAAGACCAACCCGGCTTACTATCTCCGTTTCTGCAAAAGCTACTCCCGCATGGGCGGCCAAATGCAGTACCTGCAATGCGACAACCTGGCCTTCATACAGCATCTGGCAGCTGCGCTGCGGGGCTAGGGACTAGGGACTAGGGAACAGCATCTGTATCCGCATTCGCATTTCCCCCAGCCCCCGAGTTCCCAGTCCCCTCCCAATTTGCTTTTTCCGCCGCTCTCCATCAGAATCGGTTCATGGCAACGATCACCGAAAATCCGCAGATCCAAAAACAATCGCCGCCCCCGCGCCGTAAAGACATGGTCATGGGGGTGTCGGCCTACGATCAGGTCTCGGGCTTGCTTATTTCCGTGCTCACCGGTTTCGGCGCCGTGGTCGGGCTGATGTTCATCGTCTGGTGGTCCAGCCGCGTCTATATTCCCACGCCTCCCGTCGCCGTCATGGTGCTGGAAGACGTCGGCGGTGGTGGCAAAGGCAGCGGCGGCGGCGAGCGGGTTGTCGATGAAGAATTCGAAGAGCCCTCGACCGACGAAATTCCTCCCACAGCCGAAGCCAAGGTCGAAGAATCGCTCGACGCCATTTCCCTGGCAGCCGCCCAGCCCGAAGTGATGGCCGAACTGACGCTCGGCGAAATGAGTTCCTCGTCCGGCAACGGCGAAGGAACCGGCCAGGGCGATGGCCGCGGCCCTGGCCCCGGTGGCCCTGGCACGAGCGACGGTATTCCCTCGTGGGAACGCTGGGAAGTCCGGCTCAATGCTCCAACCATCGACGAGTACGCCCGCCAGCTCGATTTCTTTAAAATCGAACTCGCCCTCGCCGGCGGCGGCAGCCCGGTGGTGACTTACGTCACCAATGTCGCGACCAGCAAACCGACTGTCCGCACCGGCGATCCGAAAAAAGAGAAGCGGCTGCGGTTCATGCATCGCAGCGGCGCCCTCCGCGACGCCGATCGCAAGCTGGTGCAAAAAGCGGGAGTCGATCCGAGCGGCAAAGTCGTCTTTCAGTTCTACAGCCAGGAAACTTACGACAAGCTGCTGCTACTCGAGAACATCCAAAAAGGTCAGCGGCGGATCATCGAAATCCGCCGCACCATCTTCGGCGTCCGGCAGGCAGCCGGCAAATACGAGTTCTTCGTAATCAGCCAGGAATATCGCTAAGAGCGAGGGTTCTTCCCTTCGCTTCATCGCCGCCGATCCTCACAACACTTTCGTGCCCAAATCGTATTCTGCTCAAGCCTCACGGCTGTCAGCACTTGCGCAAAATATCTGCCGATTTCTGGCGATTTTTCACAACAGTTCGCAACAACAGGCTTTTAAACTCTTGCGCACTTGTCGCGCCGCCGAACATCATCCCGGCCAACAACTTGCCGCGAACCGCCGTTCTCTAAACCGTTGTTCAGCGTTCTCAGAGCACAACAACACTCCACTCACCCAAACAACAACTGAAGTTGTCGCGCTAGAGGCGACGACGGAATTTTTCGGCAATCCCCTCGACTTACACCCCAGCAGGCAATCAAACTGAGGGGTCGAATACCTCGACCTCGCACGCCAGAGCGATGCGCTCGCTGGAGATGACAGCGCGCAGGGGATTTTCGTTCGCAAGCATATCCCGATTCTGTTTCGCTGCTGGAGGCCGCTTCGATGCGCTGGCTCGTTGCAATTTTTATCGCCCTGACGTTTGTCTCGTTTGTTCACGCCCAGGACGAAGATGCCAAGGCCACAGCGCTGAAGGATATTCGCAGCGCGATGTCGGCCCGTGACTTGGCCACCATGAAGACCAAGCTCGCCGCGGCTGGCAAATTGCGAGGCGAAGAGAAGTTCGACATCGAACTCGATCGGCTGCAACTGCTGGCCGATTACATCACCAGCTTCTGGGAAGCGGTCGATCGCGCAGGCAAGAACATGCAAGCGAAGGCCGGCACCATTCAGGAGTTCGTAGTCGGCGAAACGATGGTGCTGTTCGTCGAATATTTCGACCGGCGGCTAGTCGTCCGCACGGCAGGCAAGAATCACGAATATGTGCTGCAGAACATGCCGTACAAAGTGGCCCTCGCCGTCGCGCAACAGGAACTCGATCCCAAGAGTGCTGCCAACAAAGTTTACTTCGGCGCGTTCCTGCTGATGGATGGCAAGGGCGATCGCAAGCTCGCCGCAAAGATGTGGGAAGAAGCAGGCCGCGGCGGTTCGGACGTGAAATCGCTCCTGCCGGAACTCGGCTCCGAAGCAGCGGCGGGCGCCGTGGCTCTCCCTGCCATGACGCCGGCGATCAAAGCTCAGCTGTCGGCAAAGAACTGGTCACTCCGCACCAAGGGCCCGAAGAACTGGCAGAAGAAACCACTCGCCACCGACAACGCCTCGCAAGACGCCGACGGCCGGCTCGTCGTAACTGCCCCCAGCGATGCCGACGCGCAGCTGGTCTTCAACCGCCAACTGGCGCCCGCCTTTGTCTGTCGTATTTATCTCGATGGCGTGAAGAAGGGACAAACGATCGGCCTGGTCTCGGTCGACGGCGACGAAGACGCCATGACGCTCGCCCTTCCCAGCGGCACGGTCTTCATCGAATTCGGTCGCCAGGCCGGCCAGCTCAAGGCCCGCATTGGTGGCGAAGATGTGGAGTTCGCGGCGGCAGAAAAAGGAAACCCGCGCATGCCGGCGATTCTAGGAATCTCGCTCCCTGCCGGCAGCAAACTTACCGTGGCCTCGATCGAACTCGGCACGCGGTAGGTAGCAGCAAGAAAAAGAAACAGGACGGAGCCGTGGTGAAACCATAGCCCCGTCCTGCTGAGTTTTTTGCAGACGGACCAATGGTCCGTCGCTACTGGTTTGCTTCGCAAACTTGCTTACTGAGCGCCGATGGCGCCGTTGATCTGACCCTTGAACTGTTCCAGCAGTTGTTCGAAGCCAACTTGGAAATTGATGGTCAGGGTTTCTTCGTCGGTCTTGGCCTTCACGCTGCGGAGGACTTCCTTCACTTCGGCCGGAGTGGTTTCGTCTTGCTGAGCGGCCCGCATGCCGAGGTCGAGCAGAGCCTTCAGTTGGTTGGCGGTGTCGGCATTGGTGCAATCCAAGCCGGCGGTCAGCGTCAGGTTCTTCTTGTCGGTGTTGGCCGTGAAGGTGGCAATCTTCAGGTTGGCAAGCATTTCCGGAGTGATCGGCAGGCCGGCCGGAATCTGCGAAGCGCCTTGCTTCACCAATTTGTCGAGCGTGGCCACGATGTAGATCTGCTGATCGTCACCGATGTTTTCCCAAGCCGAGCTGAGGGCTTCAGAAACTTCGGCTTCGTCGTCGCGCTTCAGCACGGCGGTCAGGGTCTTGGCCGGACCGACAGCGATGGTGGTCTCGTCAACGAGGCACAGGGCCTGGCCGTTGGTGAGGGTGTACAGCGTGTACTCACCGATCTTCGTTCCCTTGGTCTGCTGCTCTTCGCTCAGCACGGCGTCGATTTCGGTTTCTTGCGTGAGATTGAAGACGATGACGAAGTCTTGCTTCTCGGTGTTGGCGGCAACAAAGATCGAGCTGAAGCTGCGCGGCGTGAGCTTGCTGTCTTTTTCGAGCGGCTGATCGAGAGCCTTGGCGACTTCCGGATAGGCGCTGGTGATCTTGGCGAACAGCGGGCTATCGATGATCTTGCCCACTTCGACCAGGGCGAGGACATCGGGATTATTAGGAGCGAGTTCCAGGCCTTGCTCTTCGGCGCGGGCAAAACCGGCGAAGAGAACCAGGCAGCTGGCGATGGCTGCGCGGAACAGGTGCGAAATGGTCATGAGATTCTCCGAAAGATGGCCCGGGCTCGGCAGGCGGGTTTTAGGCGGGTGTGTGGAGGAGCCTTTCAACAGTTAGCACGAATTTCGCGCAGCAGCGGCTGTCCGCAACGGCGTTGCCGAAGCTGCCGCGCAAGGAAAAAGATTCAAGTCCGTGCAGAACGGGCGTGCAGATTATGCAGGCAAATCGAAGCGCGAGCGGCTGCCGACTTGTCGCAGCAGTTGCTCGAGCGCGAGATAAAGATCGGTCGTTGTCAGAATGCCAATCGCTCGGCCGTTCTCAACCACCGGCAGGCAACTGATGCCGTTTTCGACGATCAACGCCACCGCTTGCACGAGCGAAGTTCCCTGCTCGACGGTCACCAGGTCGGTGCTCATCAGCTCGCCAGCCGTCAGGGCTTCGAGGGAGTTGCGCTCGGGAAAATCATCGAGGCCGAAGAGGCGAATGACATCGCGGTCGCTGATCACGCCGACGAGTTTGCCATCTTCGACAACGAGAAAATGCCGGAACCGCCGCTCGTGAAAATGCTGCACGAGCACCGCCGCGGTCGTGCTGATGCAGACCGTGTGCGGGTTGCGGGTCATGACGTCGCCTACCGTGAGCGCGTTCAGCCGTTGCGCTTGCGCAGCTTGCTCGAAAGCAAGCTGCAGAGTGTCGCGCTTTTGTTCGGCTCGATTCACGAAAGGTTCGCCTTGGTAAGAAGCACCAGCCCCTGGTCGCTTGTATCGAAAGCGTAGGTTCAGAGATTTCGCTCGGCAAACGAATCGGCGACAGTGCGCGCATTTTCCAGCGGCTTGGTGAACGTTTCGCCCGCGTTGACCACCTATAGGGGCTGTGTTAGTTATGCCGAATAACCGCTCGCACCGATTTTCCCGCCGCCCAAGCTTACACCGCCCGCTACGACCAACTCAGGAAACACTCCGTTGGGTACTGACATTCATATGTATGCGGAGTTTGAAGAAGAAAATGGCGCCTACCAAGCCATTGCCGACGGCGAGTTTTGGATGCCCAGGGACTACGATCTCTTCGCTGCTTTGGCGGGCGTGCGCGGGCGCGAGAAAATTCCTCCTAAGTTTCCGCAGCGCGGTATTCCAGCCAACGTCAGCGCCGATACGGCGAGTCATTTCTATCTGCCGGTAATGTCTGCCGAGCGAGCTGCCGCCTGGGGAGTCGTTGAGTATTTCACGCCCGAGGAAGCGCGTGAGCTCGAGGCGCAGCAACGAGCAAGTTGGCTTCCAGAGGGAACGACGATTCCTTGGATCGCTTCGCCCGAAGGCCACCTCACGAATCCGGGCCGGCATTCACCAAGTTGGCTGACCGCAGCTGAAGTCGTCGAAGCGCTCTCGCATGCCAAGTATCCGCTGGCTCAGTGTCCCCGCGAACTTCGTTTGCTGCTGGAGTATCTGCAGAAGTACACGGCAGAGACCAATCGCATTGCGCGGATCGTCTTCTGGTTTGACAGCTAATTGGCGAAACGCGCGACGAGTAGGTCGTCCGTCAGAACGCCGCTGGCCCAGCCGTTTCGCCCGCGTTGACCACCTATAGGGGCTGTGTTAGTTTTGCCGATTCCCCTCTCGCACCGATTTTTCCGCTGCCCAAGCGAAACTCTTATGTCGCCGACCATCTATTACACCCAGACCGACGAAGCTCCTGCGCTCGCTACTTACTCGCTCCTTCCCGTCGTGCAGGCCTTTGCCCGGCAGGCGGGAATCAACGTCGAGACCCGCGACATCTCGCTCGCCGGCCGCATCCTGTCGGCCTTCGCCGATCAGTTGCCAGCCGCCCAAAAAGTGCCCGATGCTCTCGCTGAGCTCGGCGCGATGACGCTCAAGCCTGATGCCAACATCATCAAGCTGCCGAACATCAGCGCTAGCGTGCCACAGCTGCAAGAAGCGATCGCCGAATTGCAAAAGCATGGCTATGCAGTGCCGAACTATCCGGAGTCGCCCAAAAACGACGCCGAGAAAGATGCCAAGGGCCGCTACGACAAAATCAAAGGCTCGGCAGTGAATCCGGTTCTCCGCGAAGGAAACTCCGACCGCCGCGCGCCGAAAGCGGTGAAGGATTACGCCAAGAAACATCCGCACTCGATGGGGGCTTGGTCGTCGAGTTCGAAGACCAACATCGCCACGATGGGGAAAGATGACTTCTTCTTCAACGAAAAGAGCGTGACCGTTCCTGCTGCGACGAATGCTCGGATTGAATTCGTTGCCAAGGACGGTGCTGTCACCGTGCTGAAAGATAAGACGCCGCTCCTCGCTGGGGAAATCCTCGACGCCACCTGCATGCGTGTCACGGCGCTCGTCGATTTCATCCACAAACAGATTGCCCGTGCCAAGGCCGAAGGGCTGCTGTTCTCGGTTCACCTCAAAGCCACGATGATGAAGGTCTCGGACCCCATCATCTTCGGTCACGTCGCCAAGGCGTTTTTCAAAACGTTGTTCGACAAGCACGGCGAAACATTCACCAAGCTTGGCGTCGATCTGAAGAACGGCTTTGGAGATCTCGTCGCGAAAGTCGCGACACTTCCTGCTGCCGAGAAGGCCGCCATCGAAGCCGACATTAAGTCTGCCTTTGAAAATGGCCCAGGCGTGGCCATGGTGAACTCCGATCAAGGCATTACCAATCTGCACGTCCCCAGCGACGTGATTGTCGATGCGTCGATGCCTGCGATGATCCGCGCCGGCGGCAAGATGTATGACAAAGACGGCAAGCTGCAAGACACGCTCGCCGTCATTCCCGACAGCAGCTACGCCGGCATCTACCAAGCCACCGTCGACTTTTGCCGTCAGCACGGCGCGCTCGATCCGAAGACGATGGGCTCGGTGCCGAACGTCGGCCTCATGGCGCAGGCAGCCGAAGAATATGGTTCGCACAACAAGACGTTCGAAGCTCCGGCCGCGGGTGTGATCCGCATCGTCGATGGCGATGGCAAGACACTGATCGAACACAACGTGGAAGCCGGAGATATCTGGCGCGCCTGCCAGACGAAAGATGCCCCGGTGCAAGATTGGGTGAAGCTCGCTGTCAATCGCGCTCGCCTCTCGAACACGCCTGCCGTCTTTTGGCTCGATAAGAATCGCGCGCACGATGGCCAGATCCTCGCCAAGGTCGACAAGTACCTGAAGGATCACGATACGAAGGGTCTCGACATCCGCATCCTGCCGCCTGCCGAAGCCTGTAAGTTTTCGCTGGAGCGGATCAAGCAAGGGCTCGATACGATTAGCGTCACGGGCAATGTGCTCCGCGATTACAACACCGATCTCTTCCCGATTCTCGAAGTCGGCACCAGCGCCAAGATGCTCTCGATCGTCCCGCTGATGAACGGCGGCGGGTTGTTCGAAACGGGTGCTGGCGGTTCGGCACCCAAGCACGTCGAACAGTTCCAAGAAGAAAACTACCTCCGCTGGGATTCGCTCGGCGAGTTCTTCGCGCTGGCCGCATCGCTCGAACATCTGAGCATCGTCGAGAAACACGCGAAGGCCAAAGTCCTGGCCGATACGCTCGATGCTGCGAATGGCAAATTCCTCGAGACCGACAAATCGCCAGGTCGCAAGCTCGGCACGATCGACAACCGCGGCTCGCACTTTTACTTGACGCTCTACTGGGCCCAAGCTCTCGCGGCGCAAAACAACGACGCTGACTTGAAAAAGATCTTCACGCCAATCGCCGAAAAGCTGACGGCCAGTGAAGAGCAAATCGTCAAAGAACTAATCGCCGTCCAAGGCAAGCCTGTCGACGTCGGCGGCTACTATCAACCGGATGACAAGCTCGCGTCGGCAGCACTGCGGCCGAGTGCGACGTTCAATGGCATCCTCGCGGCACTTTAGAGAGGGGCGAGAGGCGGGAGGCGAGAGACGAGGGACTGAAGACTCGGACTTGCAGCCCAGCTTTTTGCCTTTCCTGTTTGCATTTCCCCCGTCTCTCGCCTCTCATCCCTCGCCTCTCGACTGCCATGAAAGCTCTCCAACTCGAAGCCCCGAAGAACTGGAAACAGATCGACATTCCGCAGCCGGAGAAGCCGGGGCCGGGCGAGGCCATCGTCCGCGTGCATAATGTCGGCATCTGCGGGACCGATCTCAGCGGCTATCTCGGCAAGATGCCGTTCTTCAGCTATCCGCGCATTCCGGGGCACGAGCTCGGCGTGGAAGTGGTCGAGGTCGGCCCGGATGTGGCCAACGTGAAAGCCGGCGATCGCTGCTCGGTCGAGCCGTACATCAACGATCCCAACAGCTATTCGAGCAAGCGCGGTAAGCCGAACTGCTGCGAAAAACTGCAGGTCCTCGGCGTGCATCGCGACGGCGGTTTGCGGCCGTACTTTGTCTTGCCCGCGCGCAAGCTCCACGTTTCGGCCAAGCTCCAATTCGAGCAACTGGCCCTCGTCGAAACGCTCGCCATCGGCTGCCACGCGGTCGACCGGAGCGAGCTGAAGAGCGACGAGTATTGCCTCATCATCGGCGCTGGCCCGATCGGTCTCGCCACGCTCGTCTTCGCGAAGCTCACCGGCGCAAAGATCATCGTGCTCGATATGAACGAGCAACGGCTGAAGTTTTGCCGCGAAGTGATGGGCGCCGATCACACGGTGCTGCTGAACGAAAATCTCGAGAAGAACCTCCGCGATCTGACCGAGGGCCATCTGCCCGAAGTGGTGATCGATGCCACCGGTTCTGCCGCGTCGATGTCGAACGCCTTCGGCCTGGTCGCTCCCGGCGGCCGCCTCGTGTACGTCGGCATTACGACCGACGAAGTGAAATTCAAGCACCCGGTCTTTCATCGGCCGGAAGGAACGCTCCTCTGCTCGCGCAATGCCCTGCCGCGCGACTTCACGCGGATCATCGGCTTGATCGAAGCGGGTCAGATCAACACGACGCCTTGGATCACGCATCGCTCGCAGTTCGAAGACCTGATCGAGGTCTTCCCGTCCTACACGAAGGCCGAGACCGGAGTTATCAAAGCCGTCGTTGAGGTTGGGCTATGAGCTTTTCGAAAAACGCGGCCTTGCCCGAAACCGTGCTTCAATTCGGCGCCGGCCGTTTTCTCCGCGCCTTCGTCGATCGCTTCATTCAGCAAGCCAACGACGCTGGTCAGCAAGTGGGCCGCGTCGTCGTCGTGCAGCGCGAGATCGACGGCCGGGCCGATTCGCTTCAGGCTCAGGAGAGTTTCACGGTTCTTGTTCGCGGCTACGAACATGGCGAACTGATCGAGCGCCCCGAGCCTGTTGCCAGCATCAGCCGCTCGATTGTCGCTGCCGATGATTGGCGCGAGGTGCTGCGGATCGCCTGCTCGACCGAACTGAAATACATCGTCAGCAATGCGACGGAAGCAGGTTACAAACTCGACCCCGCCGACAAACTCGTCAGCCATCCGCCGGCCTCGCTGCCGGGCAAAGTAACTCAAACGCTCTGGGCCCGTTTCAATCATCGGCTCCGCGGCATCACGATTCTGCCGTGTGAATTGATTGAACGGAACGCCGATAAGTTGCGAGCTCTTGTCCTCGAGCAAGCAACGGCATGGGAGCTACCGACCGAGTTCAAGACTTGGCTGACGAATGAATGTCTCTGGCTGAATAACCTGGTCGATTGCATCGTGACTAGTCCGCCCGCGGATCATCCACTCGCCAAAAACGACGCGCTGCTCACCTGCGCCGAGCCTTATGCCCTCTGGGCCGTCGAACGGCCGGCGAATGGCAACCTGGTTCTTTTCAACCATCCAGCCATGCAACTCGTCGACGATCTGTCGCCGTTTTATCTCCGCAAAGTTCGCATGCTGAACGGCCTGCATAGCGCGATGGTGGCGAAGTTCAAGGACCGCGGCTTCACGACGGTGCAGGACGTTCTCAAAGACCTGAAGGCCACGCGTTGGATTCGCGACCTGCTGTACGAAGAGATCGTGCCGACGATTGCCTATCGCATTCCCGGCGTCGCCGACTTTGCCGATGCGACGTTCGATCGTCTGCGCAATCCTTATCAACAACACAAGCTGGCCGACATCGCTCTCAACCACGCCGACAAAATCCGCGTGCGATTGCAACCGACGCACGACGAGTACGTGAAACTCTTCGGCCGCTCGCCGACGAAACTAGCGGAAGTATTAGCGACGAAGGTGACCTGAACATCTCTCTCGATCGAGCATGGGCCGGTGACGATGACGAATTTAAAGTTGCCCCAGCTGAGTCGCATCGAATTCTTTCGCGCAGAGGAAGACGAACTAGCGTCAGCGTTGGCAAAGGCGATCGCGAACCACCAGGAGCATTTTCCGGATTCGCCGCTCTCGCCCCTCCACGCGGTGGTCGCAGCCTGGTCGGCGGCTGCATACAACGTCCTCAACGGCGGCTTCACGCAGTTCTTCTACAACCACCGTGGCAACCGGGGTGTGGTCGAGTTGGCCGCTCTGCTCGATGAACTCGAGTTGCCCAAGATCGCCACGGCGCTACGCAGCGCCGAGACGATTTATCTGCAGCACCAAGCCGAGTTCAACGTCGACAATCCGTGGGACGGGCTGTTCGGCAGTATTCCGGAGTTTGAAAAACTAGATCGCGCTTTCGCCATCTCCAAGAATCGCGGCAGCAAAGCGATTCAAGCTTGGATCCGTACCCACATCAGCGAACTAGCGACCGATGAAACGGGCCAGCCGATCGATGTGAACTTTACTGGCACGATCGAGTCCCGCGACGAGAGTGGCAACCTGAAGGAATCGCTGGAAGTCAAAAAAGGCAAGCCGCACGGGGTGTACCGCGAGTACTTCGACGATGGGAGTCTGCGCGACAGCGTGTTTTATAAATCGGGCAAGGTTTCCGGCGACTTCTGGCCCAATGGAAATTTGAAGTACAAAGAGTCGAAACGCGGCACGAATCTAATCAAGGAATGGTTCTATCCCAGCGGCGCGCTGCAGAAGCGTTATGTCGCCGAGAAGAGCGGCTACACTTCGGAACCAATTCAAGTCTTTCACGAGAACGGCCAGCTTGCCGAGGAAGTTAATACCATCGAAGCAGACAAGGTTGGCCGCTGGGTGAAGTTTTTTAACGATGGCTCACCCGAACTGGAAGCCGAATACAAGTCCGACAAAGTGCTGGTGGTGCACAATGCCTGGAACGCAGGCCGTCAGCCAATCGTGACAAACGGCCAGGGAACGTTTCGCGAGCCGGACGGCGATCTTGCCGTGTCGCATGAACTCTTTTTCGAGAAGTTGTTCGTGCGCGAAGCGGAACTGCAGGACGGTATTCCTCACGGCAAGGTGACGACCTGGAGTAAGGGCGTACTATGGGGAATCGAGCACTATGTCGCTGGAATCAAAGAAGGCGAAGCGACGAGTTATTGGAACAACGGGCGAGTCCGCAAGATTGCCAGGTTTGTGCAGGGCGAAGAAGAGTCCGTTCAGGAGTTCCCGAAGTTCGATCGTCCCGTTCCGGCGGTGGTGATCGAACTCGAAGCCAATGAAAGGCTCTACACCATTTGGCGGCACATCGCGGTCGACGAATATCCGCAGCCGCTGAACTTGCCCGAAGTGCAAGCCGAACTGCAGATTCCGCAGTTCTTGAAAGAAGTGCACGAGCGCAACCAGGCCGGCACGATCAAGTCGAGCTACGAAGATTGCAGTTCGTTCGAAGATGGGATCACGTATTTTCTCACGGTCGACACGACAGGCCAGGTGACCGCCGCGAAGGCGAACGGCAGCAGCATCTACTCGGGAGGGAATTGGAACACTTATCCGCCGCTACTCACCCAGCTTCGTTTCCAGCCAGGCCGGCTGCGCGGTCACGCCGTCGAATGCCGAGTGATTGCACGCGTGGAGCATACTTTTGTCGAGGGCCGGTAACGCAGCATCGCGGTTGCCCACACCCCCTACGCTGGGTATGCTGGAAACATACCGTTTCCTTCATGTGCGGGCACCTTTATGAACAACCAGTGGTATTGTTCCATCGCCTCGCAGCAGTATGGCCCGCTACCATTCCAGCAGTTGAAGCAGTGGGTGGATGAAGGGCGACTACGACTCGACGACCATGTTTGCCTGGTCGGGCAGCAGCAGTGGACGCTCGTTCGTAACGTGCCGGAATTGGTTTCGCCGGCGGCATACGGGGCCGGAGCCAATTTCCCCCAGGTTGGTTATCAGCAACCAGCATTTCCGCAAGCAGTTTATCCGCAGGCGGCGGCGACTTCCGCGACTGGCTTCACCATCGATACGGGCCCCAAGTCCTACAGTTCGACTCCAGCGACTTACTCCGCCCCGCGCGCGTCACGACGAGTCGAAAAAGATCAGGCCTACTACAAATGGCTCGGCGGACTCGTGGTCACGGTTCTCGTCGTCTTGGGGTTTGTCGCGCGAGTGGCGCGAGTCGTTCTGAATGAAGCCCGAGACGACCAGCGACGCGAAGTTCAACGCGTGGTGGATCAAGCGGAGCTACGTGATGAACAACGTCGGCGCGAAGCCCTCTCCCAAATATCGAAACGGCAAACCAAAATTCCTGCCGATCGCCCAACCTTCGATCAAGAAGAATTCAATCGGCAAAATAAGAAAGTCATGCAACCCTGGCAGAAATGACGCGCTCATTGCCGCGGTTCAATGTATGGATTCGAGTACAGCGAACCGCCCCCGACGTAGACAGAGTGGCAGACAAAACCTTTCTCAGCCGCTGGGTCAAAACGAATTTCAACCGTGTAGCTATGCGTCGCCCGCTCCGACTGTCCGTTGAGCGCGCGAACATGACCGTGAACGCGATAATATTTTCCTCGGCCCGGAATACGTTCGACATAGTCGCCCCGCCGTAGCGTCACGAACGTTGGTTTGTCGGCGGCCCCGAGGTAGTGCGTCACCAGGGCCATGGCCAGTTGATCGGCCAGCCGTTCTTCGCGATCGACTTCTTCACGGTTAATACCCAGCCGGGCGTCTTCGGCGGCGGCCTGGCGGCGTTGCAAGATGCTGACCGTCGCAAAAATCCCCACCAGAGTCAGGATCATGCCCGCCGCAATCAGCACCTTCGCCGTCGGCGACAAAATCATCATGCCATCGGGATCGCTACTCGGCTTGGGCAGAGGCAGCTGATATCGCGTCGGCGGACTGCCGCTCGATTTCGGCTCGGCTGGTGGCAACGTCGTCACAGGTGCAGCCGGCTGCACAGGACCGGTGCCTGGAGTGCGCAGCGGCGCGCGACAAGCAGGACAACCAATCACTTGCCCCGGACCAATGCCGGCGCAGTTGATCGGCTGATGACAATGCGGGCAGGGCAGTATCATGGTCGCACGCAACAGAGAGGCCGAATTAACAGTCGCTCATCATGCGGGTTTCATTGAAGCAAATCAATCACTTGCCGCCGGTCTCGTTCTTCCGCACGGCCGCATCGATCGCACGCAGCAGTGATCGCTCTGTCGGCACATCAAGCCCCAGTTCCCAAGCCATGACCCCACCCAGGCGAGATTCCAACGCATATTCGGTTTTGCGCGTGATGGTGGCGGGGCCGTTGAAATAGATGCTGTCGATCAGATCGACGTCGGGCTTAGGATCATGGCGGGCGATGATCTCGCGATAGGTAAGTGTGCGATTGCGGCGCGTGGTGTCTCTGCCGTAGAAGGGAACGCCGAGCACGATCTTCTCGGCGGGTGCGCCGGCGTCGCGCACGGCTTTCACATCGGCGATGGCGGCCTCGAAGGTCGCGTGTTCGCCATCATGATCGTACGACATGACTTGCACCCAGTGGACTGCGGCGAACGCCTCCTTCGGCATCTTCTGCCAACCGGCGATCGTCACCGAGAGAAGCAAGCCATGCGGCTGAAAGGCGGCTCGCAGTTCGGTCAGCAGCGCGGCGTAACCTTCCTGCTCGGCGGCATCGCGAGGATGTTCCCAGTCGAGATCGATGCCATCGAGTCGTTCATCAAGACAGAGCTTGACGACTTCCTTCACAAACGTCTGCCGTTTCTCCGGCGAAGTCGCCACCACGGCAAAGTGCTTCGAACGTTCCCAGCCGCCGATGCTGAGGATCAAACGAACTCGCTCTTTGGTCTTCCACGCGCGCAGCTGATCCAGGGGAAATTTTTTCAGGCGAGAAATCTGAATCTCGCCCGTCTCGGTCGGTTCTACGGAGAACAAAATCAAATCGGTAAGTAACCGCGCCAGCCGCGGCTCAAAATCGGCTGCGCGATACTCCGGCAAATAGGCGGCGACACGAAAGCCAGGTGCGTCAGGGCGAGGCTGTTCCTGCGCGGGGAGTTCCCACGCCAGCAAACCCAATACCAGGATCGGCAACAAACAAAACCGCATGACAACTCCTTCGGCCGGATCTCTTCGGCAACCGTGCAACCAATTTATCGAGTAACGCGGTTCACTCGCATTTCAATCCCGCGCTCACGCGAAACGTATGGCCGTCGGGATGAACCAGATGAAATTCGCGCACACCCCAAGGCTCATTCGTCGGTGGGTGTGTTACCAACATGCCGTGTTGCAGTGCGAGAGCGTGCGTCTCGTCGACCACGGCTGGCGAGGCGACCCACCAGCTCATCCACACTCCGCCAGTGTCGCCGTCACAAGTGTTCTGCGGAATCGGGCCGCCGCGCGAACCTTGCGAGCCTTCGCACAAAAAGATCTCGACTTTGCCGCTCCCCACGGCGCCAAATGTCGGCGGCGAGCCCCAATCCCAGAGCTTCTTCCAGCCGAGTTTTTCGAACCAGGCAAAGCTGGCGACAATATCGGAGACATTCAGAATCGGTGTCAGGCCGTGGACTTCCATCGAAACCTCGGTTGGGCAAGGCGTTGCAGCTAATCATCAGTTCAATCCTGGAGACCGGATAATTCGCGAGCAACTAGCTGCTCGCAATTTGGCCAGAAAGCGAATTTGAAAGCAAGAACCGGAGTTTTCGCCTTTCGATTTTGCGCTACCATGGAGCTATGAGCAGGAAACAGAAAACTTCGCACACAACTCCGGTCGCGCGCTACACCAACGATGAAAGTCGCTGGCAAGCCATCGTCGACCGCGATGCGAATGCCGATGGAGCATTTGTTTTCTCGGTGCGCACGACGGGTATTTATTGCCGGCCGAACTGCGCTGCTCGCAGGGCGTTGCGAAAGAACGTTGCTTTCCACGCGAACTGGGAAGCTGCCGAGCGAGCGGGATTTCGGGCCTGCAAACGTTGCAAGCCGAAAGGTGCGGCGCTGGCGGAAAATCACAGCGCTGCCGTGGCCCAAGCTTGCCGACTCATCGAGCAGTCGGTCGAACTACCCAGCCTGGAACAACTCGCAACTGCCATCGGTTGGAGCGTGTTTCATTTTCATCGCGTTTTCAAGCAGCACACAGGTCTCACGCCGAAGGCGTACGCTGTTGCCAACCGTTCGCGGCGTGTTCGCGAGGAACTCATGCAAAATCAAAATGTCACGACGGCGGTTTACAACGCTGGCTTCAACTCCAGCAGCCGTTTTTACGAGTCTGCCGATGCTGCGCTCGGCATGACGCCGACAAACTTTCAGCGAGGCGGGCGAGGCCTGGCAATCAAGTTCGCGATCGGTGAGTGCAATTTGGGTTCGATTCTAGTCGCCGCAACCGATAAAGGAATCTGCGCGATTCTGCTCGGCGACGATGCGGAGTTACTGTTGCGCGAACTGGAAGAATGTTTTCCTAACGCAGAGTTGACCGGCGGCGATGGGAAGTTTGATAAACTCGTAGCCGAAGTCATCGGCCTCGTGGAAAATCCGGCCCTTGGCAGCGAGTTGCCGCTCGACATTCGCGGTACTGCATTTCAGCAACGCGTGTGGCAAGCTTTGCAACAGATCCCGCCCGGCGAGACCGTCCGCTATGCAGATATTGCCCGGCAGATCGGTTCGCCGCAGTCCTTCCGCGCGGTCGCGCAGGCTTGCGGCGCGAACAAGCTCGCCGTGGCGATTCCTTGTCACCGCGTGGTGCGAACCGATGGTAATTTGTCGGGCTATCGTTGGGGAATTGAACGCAAAGAGCAACTGCTGCAGCGCGAAAAAGCTTAGATCAAGTACGAAATCAACTCATGGAAAAACGCTTACTCGATTACCTGCAGAAAATTCTCAACGCCCGCGTGTACGATGTCGCGATCGAATCGCGACTAGATCCCGCGACCAAATTGTCGCAACGCCTCGGCAATCAAATCTGGTTGAAGCGCGAAGACACGCAGCCCGTCCACAGCTTCAAGTTGCGCGGTGCTTACAACAAAATGGTGCGTCTCTCGCCCGACGAACTCGCGCGCGGCGTGGTCTGTGCCTCGGCGGGCAATCACGCCCAAGGAGTTGCTCTCAGCGCGCGTCGGCTCGGCTGTCAGGCCGTCATCGTCATGCCGGTCACCACTCCTACGCTGAAGTCCGATGCCGTCCGCTCGCTCGGCGGCCAGGTCATTCTGCACGGCGACAGTTATTCCGATGCGTATGCCCATGCCCTCGAGCTCGAGAAAAAGCACGGCTACATCTTCGTTCATCCATTTGACGATCCCGACGTGATCGCAGGCCAGGGGACGGTCGGCATGGAGATTCTGCGGCAACACCAGCATCCTTTGCACGCGGTGTTCGTCGCGATCGGCGGCGGTGGGCTGATTTCCGGCGTGGCTGCGTACATCAAAGCGGTTCGGCCAGAGATCAAAGTCATCGGCGTGCAGATGACCGACTCGCGAGCCATGCTGAATTCGGTCACGGCGGGAGAGTTAATCTCGCTCCCCGACGTCGGCCTGTTCTCGGATGGAACGGCCGTCAAAAAAGTTGGCCAGGAAACGTATCGTCTCACGCGCGAACTCGTCGACGACTTCGTGACGGTCGATACCGATGCGGTTTGCGCCGCGATCAAAGATGCCTTTGAAGATACCCGCAGCATTCTCGAGCCCGCTGGCGCCATGGGCATTGCCGGGCTGAAGCAGTACATCGCTCAACACAACTTGCGCGGCGAAAGTCTCGTGGCGATCACTTGCGGCGCGAACATGAACTTCGACCGTTTGCGTTTTGTCGCCGAGCGGGCCGAAGCGGGCGAAGAACGCGAAGCCCTGCTGGCCGTCACCATTCCCGAAGAGCGCGGCAGTTTCCGCCGCCTCTGCGAAACCATCGGTCCGCGGAACGTAACCGAGTTTAACTATCGCATTTCGCACGAACGAACGGCTCACGTGTTGGTCGGCATTTCGATCAACAATCGGGGCGAAGTTCCCGAGATCCGCCGGTCGCTCGCTACTCAAGGTTTCAGCGCGCTCGACCTGGTCGACGACGAGCTCGCGAAGGAACACCTGCGGTACATGGTTGGCGGCCGCAGCCAACTCAACGCCAACGAACAGCTTTATCGCTTCGAGTTTCCCGAGCGACCGGGAGCACTCATGCGATTTCTCTCCGGCATGCATCCCGACTGGAACATCAGTCTCTTTCACTATCGCAACCAAGGAGCCGACTACGGCAGGATCCTCGTCGGCATTCAAGTGCCGCCCGCTGATCTGGCCACCTTTCGGACGTTCATCGATTCCTTGGACTATCGCTATGTCGATGAGACCCAGAACCCGGTTTATCATTTGTTCCTCTGCTAGTGCCGAGTCGCATTTTGCCAACTAAGGAGCTACTCGCGGTTCTGGATTGAGGAACGGGAACGAGGGGAACAAGCTCGCCGACGGTTCGGGATTTGTAACCGGCAGGACGCGCGGGATCGGCTTGGGTTCGTAGATATATTGGCCGTCGGAAACGAGGCAGATGGCGATGCGAGCACCTTTCGTTCGTTCGCGGCAGTTTCGCAAAGCCGTTTCCATGGCTTCGGTGTTGCTGGCGTCGTCGCCAAAGGTCCAACCAGTGCCATAGCGGCCCACTTCGTCGCCGATGGCGAGAGCACAGAAACCGCGATTGACCCAGCAGACGATCTTGGCGTCTTTCTCGGTCAGGCGACGCAGGGCCGCCTGTTCGGCAGAGGCTCGGCTGCCGTGGTTGTAGGAATAGCTAAAATTGCCGGTCGACGGAGCATACGCCACGGCGGCATAGCTATCGTCGCTCACATCGAGGCCCCACACCGTGGAGCACAACGCGGCCAAACAAACGAAAACGCTGGCGACACAAAACATATGACGAAGGTTCATCGGCGGGCTCCTGGTTAGGGGGATTGCCAGGCGAAATCTGCCTGACGAAACCCATACCAGCGACGAAGCCCGTTGTGACAGCGCTCTGCCAATAATCTTTTATTTGCCGTCGCGGTCCTTTTCTTTCAACAGCTTGGCGATCTTGGCCAACCGATCGTTGGTATCTACCAATTGCCCAAACAGGGGTTCGATCGCCCAGCGAATGATGGCGCATAGAAAAATGACCGAAGCCACCACAGAGACTATGTGGCCGACCAGCGCGAAAAAGCCATAGTGCCGGTCCGAAAAACCGATGATTATTAGCACGCCGCCAACCACACCCAAGAAGACGGCCACGACAAACAAGCTACGCCAGTTCAGTTGTCGCCGATTGAGAGGAGTTATCTTCGTGTTCGTGCGAGACGGCGGCGCACTCTCGTCGTCAACTTCATATTCCGGTCGCCGTCGTTGCCGTAGTGCGAGGATGAGCTCCGTAACTCGATCGGCCTGAAGCCACTCGCCATCACCGCAACGGACGAGTGAATCGTAAGCCAGTTCCCCAGTCTGGGCTCGTTCGGCCAATTCGCTCAGCGTGTGCGGACCATGCACGGGAGCGGTGCGGGCAAAATCGCGATAGAACCAATTCTGCGATTCGGTAGTCACGGTGAAAACACCTCGTCTGTGAATCCTGCCCTAGGATCGCGTATGACGCCAATTGCGGCTGGCAGTATAGCGTTGCCAGGGGCACGTTTCCCCATCTTTTAGGAAGACGACTGAATTTGGGCTGCTGTTGCGCGACCGGGCTCGATTGGTATGATCGATCGCGTCGTTTCTCTCCCCGCGATGACCAGGAAAACCGACATCATGAAATCGAAAATGCTGAAGACCATCGCCCTGACGATGGCGCTGGCGTGTCTCGCCGTTCTGTTTCTCTCGCTGAGTGCTCACGCGCGCGAAAAGTGGACTCCCGAGCAAGCCAATGCCTGGTACGACAAACAACCCTGGCTGGTCGGCGCGAACTACACGCCCGCGTATGCGATCAACCAACTCGAAATGTGGCAGGCCGAGACGTTTGACCCCGCCGTGATCGATAAGGAACTCGCCTGGGCGAAGTCGCTCGGCTTTAACTCGATGCGCGTCTTTCTGCATCACTTGCTGTGGGAGCAAGACAAGGAAGGGCTGCTCAAGCGGATGGATCAGTTTTTGGAGATCGCGCACAAGCACGGCATTGGGATCATGTTCGTGCCGTTCGACAGCGTGTGGGATCCGAGCCCCAAGTTGGGCAAACAGCGCGAGCCGCAAAAGGGAGTGCACAATTCGGGATGGGTGCAAAGCCCGGGCAAAGCGGACCTGCTCGATAAGTCGCGGCATGGCTTGCTGGAAGAATATGTCCGCGGCGTGGTTGGCCGTTTTAAGGACGACCCGCGCGTGCATGCCTGGGACATCTGGAATGAGCCCGACAATATGAACGACAACTCCTACGGCAGGAATCATCTCAAGACCGAACCCGATGCCGCGACCAAACAAGGCGCAACGCTCGAACTGCTGAAGAAAGCATTTGTCTGGGCTCGCGAAGCCAACCCAACGCAACCGGTCACTTCGGGCCCTTGGCTGGGCGGTCACAAGGCCGATCCGGCGAGGCTGATTCCGATGGAGAAGGTTCAGCTCGAAGAGAGCGATGTGATCACCTTTCACACCTACGGCAAGCTCGGCGAAGCCAAGGCGTGGGTGGCGAATCTTCGCAAACACAATCGGCCAATTCTCTGCACCGAATACATGGCCCGTCCCGTCGGCAGCACGTTTGACCCGACGCTCGCCTATTTCAAAGAAGAGAAGATCGGCGGCTATTGCTGGGGCTTTGTCGCCGGCAAGAGCAACACCATCTTCGCCTGGGAAACATGGCAAAAGCCTGAGCCGAACCCGGAACCAAAAGTTTGGTTCCACGACATCTTTCGCACCGACGGCACGCCTTTCGATGCGAAGGAAGTGGAGTACATTCAGAAGGTGACTGGCGTCAAGAATTAATCCGAAATGCCTCAGGTGCCAGTGTGATTCCCGCTCTAGTTACCGCCGGGATTGTGGTCTTCGTGTCAACGCTGTTGTTGATCTGGCAGCGCCGTCGACGTGCGCAGCCAGATGGCGCGACGGAAAAAGAATTCCCCCGCGCCGACTGCAAGTACTGTGGCAAGACACTGCTGTTTCGCAGCCCAGGCCACGGCAATCAGATCGAGTATCTCGATCAAGATGGCTACTGCTATCTGTGGTATCCCGGCAACACAGTGATTCTGACCGGCAAATGGCGGATCGACGAAACGAGTATCTACTTCCAATACGGAACCGATACCTATAACCCCGTGACGAACGTGCATGGTGGCGGTTGGGAAGAGCAGTCATTCGACGAATGGTCGAATGACATTGTCGATCAGGAGACAGGGGATCTTTTTGGAATCAAACGCGGCTTGCCGTTTGTGCTCGCCGCCGATCCTCCGCTCAACTCGCTACGTGAGTTGCTGTCCGCCAAGTAAGCAGAGCAATTACTTCTTCTCGCGCGCGCCCGTGATATCGAACTCCGTTTTCTGGCCGGCGCGGTCCGAAGTTCCTTTGCCCTTGAGTTTGTCGCCGTCGATGGTCAGCTTGTAAGTGATGGCGATCTCCATTCCCATAACTTTCCGCGTGGCAGCGCCGGTCAATGTGCTGCCGTCGAGTTTCAGGTCCTTGATCTTTTCGTCCTTTTGATCCGGCCAACTCATCGTGCCGGCGAGTGCATCGCCATCCTTCTTGATGGTCAGCTCCGACGTCCGCGCTTGGTCGCCGATTTTGTATTCGCACTTCCAAGTTCCCACCGGATCGGCTGCGCTTGCCAGACCAGCGATCAACAACAACGCCAACGAAAGAATCGCCTTCATAATCTACTCCTCGAGGTAAGACGTGATTTCTGCCACACAGGCGGAGCGATATTCTCGCAACTGGCGAACCGGCAAACCAGTCAGCGTGCCAGTGAAATTTCACAGTTCAGTCGCTGCGACCGCGCTGCTAATCCGTTCGGCCAATGATCGATAGCGCAGCAAGTGTTGATCGCAGGGCTTCCAAACTGCTGCCATTCCTTTCAAACCACCATAACCCGAAGGCCAACCGATGGCTTCCCCATGATCGACCGACCACTCCGCAATGGGTGGGCGTGACGCATGACAGGCCGATTGGTAATGCACGACGCCGTCGTTGGGCCCGTAGAGTTCACCAATCGCGCGAGACAAGCCGAACAGCGGTGATGTGGCCAGCCAACTGTCGTTCTTTCTCACACAAGCGACTTCCAAGTACGTCACGCCCTCGCAATCAGGATCGTGCAGTTCATCTCTGGTCGCCAAATCGGGAAGTGCCCCGGCATGATGCTGTAGCGCGCTCAACAACCAACCGGGAATGTGAGCTAAGACATTCGGACACCTGCCGAGGACCGCGTCGGCAACCGGCGAACCAAAGTGCGGCGTTCCCACCGTGACCAGGAGTTTGATTCGGTTTCCGACGATTTGGTCCCGGTGAATCACGCGCCGCGCGTCCAGGCCTCCCATGCTGTGCGCAATGACCGCGATCGGTTCGTCACCGGGCCAATGAGCTTGGATTTGCCTCGCCAGCTGTCTGCTACGGGCATCCAACGATCCGAGCGGCGCCACCGTTGGGGCAAAGACCTCATGCCCTTGCTGCTCCAGCATTCCCCTCACGCCGTTGAAATAGCCGATACCGAACGGCAACAAGCCACCGCCAAAACCCAAAATGCCGTGAGCCAATACGATTTTCATCAGCGTGGTGAAACGGGCTGGTTGTGGTGATTTAACGCTTAAATCCTATTCGCCCCAAGCCAGATCTGCTTGGCTGTCCGTTTGGGAGTGAATTGGGGAATATATCTTCTCGCGCGTTCCGAAGTATCAATAAGAAGATTTCTACGCTGGCGCGCCAGGCTAGTGACGTAATACCTCGCAATCGTTGAATCTACGGTCGCGGGGTGTGGCTACTTACTGGCGGAGACCGCGCGTATGGGGTTGCGATCGTGGTGGTTGCGTCTTTCTGGCGTCAGCGAAACTCAGTCGACACCGGCCGGCGACAAGCCGCAACTTGTTGCTGTCCAGAGCCTTGCGCCAGGCGGTGATGATAAGTCCCCCGAAGAGATCGAGCGAGATCAGCGCGAAGCGGCCGAGGCAGCGACCCGGCAGCAAATCTGCTTTGCTGGCAGTGTGGTAGCCCATCTGACCGTGCTGCTGGTGCTGGCAATCGTCCTTGGAAGCTACCTGCCCCCGATTAAAGCGCCGACGGAGTTCGTGTTTACACCTTCGTACGGCGAGCCTGCCGAGACCCTTGAAATTGTGCCACTCGGAGACGAAAACGCTCGCGGCGAAGACTCTCTGACAACTGCCGCTCAAGATCCTAATGCCACTCAGAATCTCATCGAGTTGGCCGAACAGCCCGGCAATCTAATCGATGCTGGCCAGGCCTTCGCCGAAGAGGGCGTCGAGTTCATGCCGAAGACCGTTTTCGAAACCGACGCCGCGAACTTTTCGAACCCACTGCAGTCGATGGCCAGTTCTGGATTCTCGCCGACCGGCAGAGGACAACTCCTCACGCCGCTGCCTGGCGCCACCGGCATGGGGAGCGGCTTCGGACTCGGCAACAGCGACCTGAAACAAAAATTCACGCAGCGACTCAGCCGAGCCCGAGCCAAGAAGGGGGACGTGCAGATTTCGTTGATCTGGAACAACGTCAACGATCTGGACCTGAGTGTGATCACGCCTAAGGGGGAAACGATCTTCTTCGGCTATCGAAAGTCGCGCTGCCAAGGCGAACTCGATGTCGACATGAACAGCACTGCGGCGACCACGCGCGAGCCGGTCGAAAACATTTACTGGGGCAAAGGGAACGCGCCATTGGGTAAGTATCAAGTCTTTGTGAATCACTTCTGCCCGCACGGCGATCCGGATCCGACTGCTTATGAAGTGCGCATCATCGTCGATGGCAGAACGCAATTCGTGCGCGGAGAGCTGACCTTTCCCAATCCGCGCAAGATGGTGCATGAATTCGAGCGAACCGCGCGCAGCATGGAACAAAGTAGTCCCAGCGCTGACAAATGAACTTCATCGCAGACGCAAAAAAGTTCTCGCCGCAGCTACGCGACTTTGTGATGCAAGTTCGGCAAAAACGCGGTAAGCAAACCAATCATCGGTAGGAACGCGCACAAGTTGTAGACGTAGCTGATGCTGGTTTGATCGGCGAGCCAACCGAGCACCGCAGCTCCCACGCCACCCATGCCGAAGGCAAAACCGAAGAATAGCCCGGCCACCATGCCGACGCGACTCGGCAGCAGTTCTTGGGCGTAGACCATGATCGCCGAAAACGCCGAAGCGAGAATCAAGCCGATCGGCACCGTCAGAATCGTGGTCCAAAACAAATTGGCATGCGGCAGCGCGAGTGTGAATGGCAGCACGCCGAGGATCGATCCCCAGATCACGGCTTTGAAGCCCAGTCGATCGCCGATGGGGCCGCCGATGAATGTGCCGAGAGCCACCGCGCCGAGAAACACGAACAAACGAATCTGCGCGCTCGGCACCGAGACGCCGAAGGTATCGATCAGATAAAGCGTGTAATAACTACTCAGGCTGGCCAGGTAAAAGTACTTCGAAAAAATCAGGCACAGCAAAATCGCGATCGCCAAAATTGCCTGGTTGCGCGAGACCGGTGAAACCTTAGTCGTCTTCTTCTGCGCCGGCTTCGACAGATGATTGAAGTACCACAGCCCCACACGCACCAGAATCACCATGCCGATAACGGCAGCGATCGAAAAGACGCTCAGGCTCGCCTGCCCCCAAGGAACGACGATGAATGCTGCCAACAAAGGCCCCAGGGCCGAGCCGGCGTTGCCTCCGACTTGAAACAACGATTGAGCCAATCCATGGCGACCTCCCGAAGCCAACCGCGCCATGCGCGATGCTTCGGGATGAAAGATCGCTGAACCCATGCCGATGAGCGCGGCGGCCAACACGATGACAGGAAAGCTGCCAGCCACCGAAAGCAACAGCAAACCACTGAGCGAGATCCCCATACCCGTCGCCAGCGAAAACGGCAATGGTCGCCGGTCGGTATACATGCCCACGAGCGGCTGCAGCACCGACGCTGTCAATTGAAAGGCCAGCGTGATCAAGCCGATCTGCGTAAACGACAGCTTGTAGTTTTCCTTGAGAAGCGGATAAACGGCGGCAATCAACGACTGAATCGTATCGTTGAGCAAATGCGATACGCTAAGGGCCACCAAGATTGCAAAGGCAGTGTTAGTCACCGCTGTTGTATGAACGCCTGATCGACTCGCTTCCAGACTAACTTCACCTGCGCGCGACATATCACTCGTTTTCAGAAGAGGTGCGGATTGTCCCTGCTCAAAGACAATGTACCCGCACACTCATTTCGGGTTCGCGCTAGCGACTAAATTTGCAGTGAACCGCAGCAGGCTTCTTTCTGCGTTTATTTATGCACGTTGCTACGACCGCAATGCTTTCGCGCGGTCCATCCACAGCGCGGGATCGAGTTCAAAGCGCAAGCTGGAATTTCACTCTCGACTTCTTCGACAGCCAGAGCGACTGGCGTCGAACTCGCTTGCGGCCGCACATCAATGATCGTGGCAAAAGTGAACGTCGTGGCGGTGATGATGCTGGTGCCCATAATTGCTCCAGTTGTGTCTCGGGGAGTTGGGGGCGACTTAACGACGCCAGCAATTGCAGCCCGCATGCCAGCGAGTCTTTGAAGGTGCCAACAATGCACATTGCCGCAATAAAGGCCGCATTCCTCGCAGATAAATTGCAGCGTCATCCGCTTCACGATTCGGACCTCTGCAAAGTCACCCTCCATCAGGCCGGTCACCTATTCTTATTTCGATACTGCGTCTTGAAATGAGACTCTGCTCTCGCGCGCCACCGACCGGCAATCAGCCGTCGCGGTTGAAATCGATTCGCTCTCCGCACGAGGAGCGTGATTTGGAATCGCCGTCCTCAATGGGTCGGTAGACACTTAGTGCGTCCGTGATTGGTGCCGAAATTTCAGATCGGCCAAGTTGAGCATGCCGCGAGTAAGCTCTTCGTCAAGTCATTTGCTGAACTGACATCGTCACGAGGCAGAACCTTGTGAAAGAGCTTGCTCCCCTAGGCATCGGCCTGCAAATTACCGTATGTGCGATTTTGCTCGTGCAATACCGTTAGCGTGACAGCAACGTGGTCGCTGTGCGGTCAACACTGGCCCGACAAAACGACCTCGCTGCAATTTGTGGGCGACCTTGCACAGCAGCATCCCTACAAAATTTTCGCATTCGTCGATTCCAATAGACCGTACGACAGATGGCACCCGAATTGCTCGCGGCAAGTCCCTTCCTATTTTGCACCGTCTCAATTGCGGTGGACCAACAGCGCCAGAAGGCCTGACCGCTTCAACTCTGTTGCCGGTAAAATCACACGCAACAATTTTGCGCGGCGATTCATAAAGTTCTCGTTTTCAAAGAAACACATGGCGGACCAGCTGACTTTTTCACCGTTTCTGAGCCAGCAGCCAGTGAAGATTCTCTTGGTGGACTCTGATCCAGCCAATTTGCTCGCTTTACGAGGCTTATTAGAAAACGACAATCAGAATTTGGTGGAAGTCACCTCCGGCGAAGCAGCGGTCAAACTCGCACAGTCCGAAGAATTCGCGGTGATTCTGCTCGATGTTTCATTGCCTGGGATGACCGGCTACGAGACGGCGGAAGCGCTCCGTAAAACGTCGCGGTCGCGTACGGCACCCATCCTATTTATCACTGCTGGTGACATCGAACGAGCGCAGTTGGAGCGCGGCTATGCGCTGGGAGCTGCCGATTTTTTAGTCAAGCCGATTCTCCCCGCGGCAATCCAAGCCAAGGTGCGTGGCTTCGTCGACCTGTTTCGCGACAAGCAGCAGGCGATGCGTGAGGCAAGGCAACTACGGCTACTCGTTCACGGCACTTCGGAGTACGCCATTTTCTTGCTCGATGCGAATGGCTGCGTTGCCAGCTGGAATGCGGGCGCCGAACGTCTCAAGGGCTACCAGGCGGACGAAATCATCGGCAAACACTTCACCAAATTTTACCCGCAGGAAGCTATTGATCGCCGCTGGCCAGAATACGAATTGACGGTGGCCGCTGCCGAGGGACGGTTCGAAGACGAAGGCTGGCGAGTGCGGAAAGATGGCTCGCAATTCTGGGCCAATGTTGTCATTACTGCCCTGCGCGACGAGGCGGCCAACTTGCTGGGCTACTCCAAAATCACCCGCGACATGACGGAGCGGAAGCGATCGGAGGAAAACGCTCGACAACTGGTCGAAGAAGCGACGGCTCGCCGCATGGCCGAAGAGAACTCGCGTGTGATTGATGAAGATCGCGAACGCTTAGCCGTGACGCTGGCGAGCATCGGCGATGCGGTACTCGCCACTGATACGGCTGGCAGAATCACGAACATGAACGCCGTGGCGGAGTCGCTCACTGGCTGGACGACCAGCGATGCCCAAGGCAAGCCGCTGGAAGAAGTCTTTCGAATCGTCAACGAAACCACGCGGCGAACGGTCGAAAACCCCGCCACCCGTGCACTGCGCGAGGGCGTGATTGTTGGGCTCGCGAATCACACGGTGCTGATTGCAAAGGATGGCACCGAGCACCCGATCGATGACAGTGCAGCACCGATTCGCTCCAAACAAGGTGACATGATCGGCTGTGTCTTGGTGTTTCGCGATGTCACCGAGCGGCGGGCGGTCGAGAAGGCGCTCAACGACAGCGAAATGCGATATCGACTAGTCGGACAGGCTGCCAACGACGCGATTTGGGATTGGGATCTGGTGACCAACGGCGTGGTGTGGAACGAAGGGGTCCGCCGCGTTTTTGGCTATGCAACTGCCGATGTTGGCGCCGACGCTGGCTGGTGGATTCAGAACATTCACCCTGACGATCGCGATCGGATTTCCGACGACATCCACCACGCCATCGATCGCGGCGCCGAGTTCTGGCAGAACGAATATCGCTACCAGCGCGCGGATGGCAGCTATGCCGAAGTTTTTGACCGTGGACAGATCGTCCGGCACGAAGGTCAGCCGATCCGCATGGTCGGTTCGATGCTCGATCTGACGGAACGCAAACAAGCTGAGGCAGCACTCAAAGCGGCCGAGGAGCGTTTCAATTTCGTACGCCGGTCGAGCGGCGTCGGATTCTGGTACTGCGATCTGCCCTTTGACGTGTTGCGCTGGGACGAACGAGTAAAAGCTCACTTTCATCTGCCACCGGACGCGCACGTCACGATTGAAACCTTTTATGAGCGGATGAATCCCGACGATCGCGCACCAACACAATCTGCGATCGAGCGCAGCATCCTGGAACGATCTGCTTACGATGTCTTCTATCGGACCGTCTCCGACAGCGGTGAAGATGAGAAGTGGATCCGCGCAATCGGGCGTACAACTTATGCGCCGAACGGCGGCCCCATCCGCTTCGACGGCGTGACGCTCGATGTCACCGAACAAAAGAATGCCGAAGCCGAGCTACGAAGAGTGGCAGCCGCACTGTCGGAAGCCGGTCATCGCAAGGATGAGTTTCTGGCGACGCTTGCTCATGAGCTGCGCAATCCGCTAGCGCCGCTCCGCAACGCCTTGCAGTTGCTGCGACTCTCGAGCGATCCAGAAACGCTAGACCATGCGCAAAATCTGATGGAGCGACAGTTGGCGCAGATGGTGCGGCTCGTCGACGACCTCATGGATGTGAGTCGCATTACGCGCGGCAAAGTAGACTTGCGCCGCGAAAAAGTTCCTCTGTCACTGATCATCAACAACGCCGTTGAAACGAGCCGTCCGCTCATCGATAAAATGGGACACGCGCTGAGCGTCAAGCTGCCGCCTGAACCCGTGATGATCGATGCCGATGTCACGCGCTTGGCTCAGGTCTTTGCCAATCTGCTGAACAACTCTGCCAAGTACAGTGAACCTGGCGGCCAGATCTCACTCACGGTTGAGCAACGCGATAGCACTGTAGTCGTGCAAGTGCGCGACACCGGAATCGGCATCGCCGCCGATCAGCTGCCGCATATTTTTGACATGTTTGCCCAGGTCGATCGGTCATTGGAACGTTCGCAAGGC
Source organism: Anatilimnocola floriformis (assembly GCF_024256385.1). NCBI lineage: Bacteria > Pseudomonadati > Planctomycetota > Planctomycetia > Pirellulales > Pirellulaceae > Anatilimnocola > Anatilimnocola floriformis. Next base: position 86,381 of record NZ_JAMLFW010000004.1, on the reverse strand, counting down.
GGACTTGGCATCGGACTAACACTGGTCAAACGTCTGGTCGAAATGCACGGCGGCAGTGTCGCCGCCGCGAGCGTAGGGCTCGGCCAGGGTTCGGATTTCACAGTTCACTTACCACTCGCCACCACCAGTGCTCAGCCCGGAAGTCACGCGAGAAATGAGACTGCGGTTCCCAAGACTTCGCTGCGGATATTAGTCGTCGACGATAACCGCGACGGCGCCGATAGCCTGTCGCTCATGCTGAAGTTCATCGGTAACGAGACGCGCACCGCTTACGACGGGGAAGAAGGCGTCCGTCTGGCCGGGCAATATCGCCCCGACGTCATTCTGTTTGATATCGGCCTGCCGAAGTTGAATGGCTTCGAAGCTTGCCGCCAGATTCGCGCGCAACCTTGGGGGAAAACGCCGATTCTCATCGCGGTCACTGGCTGGGGACAGGATGAAGATCGCCGTCGCTCGCAGGAAGCCGGCTTCGACTACCACTTGGTCAAACCGGTGGATCCGCGCGAACTCATGAAGTTGCTGACGGCGTTCCAGCAAAAGAAGCACAGCTGAGCGACCGAGATCAGCCAGCTGTCCGGGCACTTTCTCGAGGATGGCATGAGCTTCAAATTGTCGCCGAAAACAAATCTTCTCCGTCACTGGCGCGATCAATTCGTCGCGCTTAAAAAAATCGGATGGCAACCGCGGGGCCGGCCGCTTCGACAACCTCAAGCGATCAGTGACCGATTCGTTGCCTTCATCGGAGACGGGGCAGCGGTTGAACGTGTGAATGAGTCGAGATACCGGGAGTTCTTCTTAAACGTCACTCAGAGCGAGCACGGCGACTACTACAAGCGCGACACCATTCCGTCATTTTCGTGCCTTCCTTCGGTTTCTTTGGCAGGAGCGACAGATCGAGCAGATCCGCAATCTTGATTCGCGACGGTGCGCGTTGTCGATCCGGCGATTCAGCACTTCACCGCTGATGAACTACGAGCAATTCCCACCACTGCCCAAGGGCCACTGCGGTTTTTCCCTTGCCGATTTCCTTATGACGATCGAGTTCAATTGCTGGGCGCTTCATTGTTCGTGGCATTAGCCACCTTAGGTGGCATGGTGTGGACCGATCCGCGGTTCGATCGTTTTACTCCAGCCAGGCATTGCAGCCCACCACGCTTAGCCATTAATCAAACTGCTCTGGAATCCACCAGAGCCCCCAGAGACTGAGGCATCCGAACAGAAAGCCAGCGGCTGGGTTCAGGTGCCAGAAAAGCGTCACGAGTCCGAGGAGTCCAAGGAAGCAGCCAGCAACCATTGAGCCCATGTAGAAGCGGCCGCGTTCTTCATCAGGCACTTCCTTTCTATCGAAATACATCATTAGGCTCATTGTCATCGACAGCAGCGGGATGCTCGCGGCAAACGCGAAGACGGTCCAGAGCAACGCCCCCTCGCCCACAGTCGGTAGCGATGCGAGTTGGACGACGATTACGGTTTCGAGCGCGAGTACTGCTCCGATGATCTGGCTCATTGCATTTTCACCTTGCAATCTCTGCCCGATTTGAGGCGGCGCTTTTTGTTTGAGTGGGCAATTGCGGCTGCCCGATTCAAAAAAGTGAAAATTCTTTTCTGCCCAAGCGATTGCCCAAAGATCAAGCTGCCCAAGATTGGCAACGCGCAAACGCCTGCAGCTAATCGACTTAAGGAATGGGCGGTGGGGGACTCGAACCCACGACATCCACTGTGTAAGTTGGGAGACTGGTTCGAGTTCCCTTGCAGCGTAAGGAGTTACGTACCGAAAAACTACCCCCTAAAGCCCCAAAACTTTCCCAGGGGGTAGTTTTCAGGGGGTAGTCAGATCGACCGACCACGCTAAGCTTCTCGCTCCCGTTTCCAGTCCCTTACCGGAGCGAACCCATGCCACGCAAACGGCATCTGACTTTCAACGCAGCGAACGGTCAATGGCGTAAGCGAATCACCGTAACCGCCGCAGTTCAAGACTACCTCAAGCAGTCCTTGAACAAGATTCGGAAACTTGGCGACAAGCACGACTTCTATCTCGGCGCTGGCTCGGCGAATGACTGGGAAAGCCACGATGCAGCCCTTGCGAAGTGGAGCAAGATCGAGGGAGCAATCAAGTTGCTCGATAAGGCGAATGCACCGAGCGGCGTTTCAATTCAAGTTCGATGGTCGGCAGAGTCAGCGAACGGCAAGGGATTCGAGCCTGCCGAAATTGAGGAGGTCATTTTCGGTTCGAGCGATGACACTGATTTCAACGCCACGAAAGCTCAGAAAGAGATTGCGGCGTTTATTCAGTCCATGCCCAATCTCGCAGCGCCAGCGATTACCAAGGCCGTCAACACGATTGCTGCCACTGTCAAGCGTTACCTTGACCTCAAATTAATCGGGACATCTGCCGGACGTGTGGACAATCTCGGCTACAGCCTCAACCACTTTGCCGATGTCTGCGGCGGCGAGCGGGACATCAAGACGCTTGCTGAGGCAGATTGGGAAGCGTACTTCGTGGCATTGGCAGGGTGCAAGTTTAAGGACATCACAAAGGTCACTCGGCAGAAAGATGTGAAGCAGTTCATCGAGTGGTGTTGGCGGGAACGGCTTTGCGAACTCCCCCGTAATCTCAAAAGCCCTGAATATCGCCACGCAGCCGACAGCGAGGAAATCGTCGTCTTCACGGTTGATGAAGTTGGCTCGATTCTCGGGGCTGCTACTGGAATCTCTCGGGCTGCTTACTTGCTATTTCTAAACTGCGGATTCACAGCCATCGACGTGTCCTCGTTGAAGCATACCCAATTGGACGAGGGCCGAATTACGCACAAACGAGTGAAGCGGCAGAAAGGGAAGAAAGGCAGTCGCATCCCAACCGTGGTTTACAAACTCTGGCCAGAAACAGTGGCTGCGATTGCAGAATGCAAGAGCAGCCATCCTGAGTTGCTGTTTACCAATCGGAACGGCTTGCCGCTCGTGAAGGACACAAGAGAGAAGCGAAGCCGTGGCGATGCAATCGGAGCAGCATGGCAGCGAAACTACAAGAAGAAGGTCAAGACAAAGAAGCAGATTCACAACCTGCGACATACGGCTTCCTCTCAGATTGCCAATAAGTTCGGGGAGGGACTTTCACAATGGTTTCTTGGCCATGCGTCAAAAACTACCGCCGGTCGTTTTTACAACAAGAAGGATTCTGACGTTCTCGACGAGGCGATTGACCATCTGCGGCAGCACTTCAAGATTGAAGCCGCCTGCGAGGGGTACGAGCCTGCCAAGAACCCGAAGCCGAAGAAGAAACGAAAGACCGCAGCAGCCTAACCAAAACCCAAAATTTTGGGTTTCTCCCTACCCGCTCGGAGCGCTCCGAGCGGGTTTTCTTTTGCGCTGCCACCAGACTTCTTTCAGCGCCCACGCCAAGCTGTTTCCCGTTTCGATTTTCAGAACTCAAACGGGAGAACGAACGTGGAAGGCAATTCAGTCGGCAAGGGTTTTGGTGTGACGATAGGCGTGATCCTGGCGCTGTCTCTGCTAGGCATGATTCCGATTTGCGGTTGCGGCGGGTGTCTGATGGTCGGCTTCATCGCAGCGCCTCTGAATCCGCCGAGCGCCGAGGATAGGGAGTGGGGCGAACGCTTGCAGGAGCAATTGCGGCAGCGGAAGGCACAGCGAGAAGCCGAACGAGCGAAGCCGGTCAGCGAGTAGCCCAAAATTTTGGGTTTCAGATGAACCCTCGCCGAGCGCTCGGCGAGGGTTTTTTATGCGCCGAGGCAACAGCCCCCCTGAAAGATAGTTTTCTCAAAAGGGGGGATGCGCTTTGCCGCAAAGTGTTTTGCGTGCTACGGCCAGAAACATTGATTAGTCCATCACAACAACTCTTTTTACCCACTGAAAGAGCTGAAGTTTCCCTATCAAAAGAAAACGTCGACGGGTGTGTACGTGCGAACGCTTTGCGAAGGTCGCACAGCACCGTTTTTACTTCTTTCGGTGGGGTTTCAGTGATGAAGAAAGAGCCATGCAAAGACTGTCCGCTCAACGGTCGTAAGTTCATCAATCAGGCAATCGACAACGCAATCACTGCTGCGTGGAACGATCCGACCGAGCCGAATAGCCAACGGGCTATTCTGCGGCGGCTGCCGCAACACCTGCAATCCGAGAAACACCGTAAGCAGATCGGGCGCAGGATCAAGGTTTTGCAGGGCAAGAAAGTCATTGGCCCATTGTCCCAGACCAAGGGACTCGACGGGCGAACTCGTAACCTCGCAGGGCTGTACGGCAAAAATAACAACCGCACCCCCAACGACGCCTACTATACCCCGCCGCATGCAATCGCCTCTCTGCTTGCCAGAGAGGCGTTCCACGGCATCACGTGGGAGTGTGCCCAAGGAGACGGGCGTATCGTTGCGGCGCTCAAGGATGCGGGCTGTGAAGCGTTCGGTACGGACATTGAGAAGGGGGAGAACTTTCTCACGACTGAACGCACGGCTGCAAACATCGTGACCAACCCGCCGTGGAAACTCAAAACCGAGTTCATCGAGAAGGCGCTGTCGATTGCTGCTGACAAAGTAGCGATGTTGTTGCCATTGAGCGGCTTGACTTCTATCGAGCGAATCGAGCATTTCCACAATGCAGAGTTTCCACTCAAGTGCATTTACGTTTTTCCAAGGGCCGTTCAGTTCGATGAGAATCGAACTGACAACGGCAATGGGATGCTTTATTGCGCATGGTTCGTGTGGGATCGCAACCATGTCGGCAAACCGACGATTGAGTGGGTCGCAAAGGAGGAGGAATCAAATCCGTTCCCGCCGCTCGCTAAACGTCCGTTGCATTTGCGGCAACGAGCCGCCAACATCCCCGACCGAATCACGAACGTCGTTCAGGGGGACAACAGCGAGTTGATTGCTACTGTTGCGGCGCTGCACTTCAAGCGTGAAGGACTCAGGATTGCAGACGTGACCTATGGCGAGGGAGGCTTCTGGCGGAAGCTCGATCTGACCAAGCATAAGTTTCTGCCTAGCGACATCGAGCGCTGGAAGGACGTTGAGGGAGTTGCACAGCATGACTTTCGCAAACTTCCCTACGAGAGCGATTCACTCGATGTTGTTGCGTTCGATCCGCCCTTTGCTCGCCATACGTCGCCTTGGTTCGATAAGCGTTATGGCACGGCGAAGTTCAACCTACATCAACCCGCCGTGCAGGAACTCTATCGAGAGGGGATGACGGAAGCGTTCCGAGCCTTGAAGGTCGGCGGGCTGCTACTGGTGAAGTGTCAAGACTGCCGAGAGGGGAGCAGGAATTGGCGAACGTCTCACAAGGTTCTCGAATACGGCGAAGCGCTCGGACTGGAAGACGTGGATAAGTTCATCTTGCTGTTCCCTAGCAAGAGGCTCGGTGATCCTCGGGCAACCGAGCAGCACCACGCTTACAAGGCCGAGTCCTATCTCTGGGTGTTGCGAAAACGGAAGCCTCGGAAGCCCAAAATTTTGGGTTAGGGCGTCAATCGCCTCGTCTTTGTCGGGATAAAGAGAAAGAGCCGCTCGTGAGATCACGAGCGGCTCTTGTTGCGGATCGAACTTTTGCCACTGCTTCATGCAGGCTATGTAGGCGACTCGCTGGGCGATTCATCTTCGGCAACGATGATGTAGCCCTTATCGTCAACACAGCCCTCTAGCAGTCCGTCAAAATCACGACGTACATACATACCGCCGCAATGTTCCTTGATTAGGGCGGCAACCTCGTCACCCGTTTTTTTGAACATGCCTGCGGACAGTGCTGGCCAGTTATCTTGAGCCACGCAGACGTTGAGCCACATTCCATTGCCGCAGTCAATCCACGTTTCGATCAGGGAGAAATCATCACTGACGACTGTTGTGCCGTCCTTCTCAGTGTAGACCCATTCACTCATGCGCCACCTCACCGAAAGTGACCTTAACTTCGTAGTTCGAGCCATCCCAACTCCCTGCTACATCCTTGTAACTAGTCTGGCCAACGCCAATCCTGCGAGTTGCAGAAACAAGCAAGTTATCCTGCATGATTGCAATTAGAGTCGCCACATCGCCGAACGCAGCAACCGCCGCAGGAACTGTTCCTGCTTCAATGGTTATCTTCATGCCGCCACCGGGTAATGATTCTAACAGCCGCCGCTTAACCGCAGGGGTTAATAGACTGCTATCCTTCGTGCATGCCGCCCACAATTCATCGGCAGGCAGTTGCAAGGCTTGTTGTTCGGTTAGTTTCATGCTACCACCTCGTCTGCTTTGAGTTCGGGGGCTTCATCTTCTGCGGCCAGTTCCTCGGCAACTTCCGCCGCCATAGCAAAGTGCGCAGCAAACTCCTGATAGGCCTCTGCCTGCAAACGACAGCAAAACTCGTCGCCAACGAACTCGTCCAGCGATTCGAGCAATGCCATTGCGACGGCTTCTGCGTCGTAATCGAAATCGTTGGTCAATGCTTCTAGCATGACCGCAATTCTGTTTTTGCAATCCTCTTTGTCTTCAATGAATATCATTTGATGTTAGTCCTCTTTCGATGTGAAGCGAGCAGATAGCTCGCCGTGATAAGACGCCTCAGCTACTGCGCCGAGACGATATGGGAGCAAGAAAGTTTTCTGCTCCCTACAGATTCGGATCGAGGCCAAACGAAACTTAACTATTTTTGTTCTCAGGTCGAATAGTTAGATTGCCGCTACTCAATTAGGGCGGAACAAATACCAGCTACAGTAGCTGAACATCCAAATCAGGAGAAGCTAACAAAATGACCATAACCGCAGCAGACTTCCGGCACTTGACAGTTCGTACCAACACCAAGGAGTTGATTGATCAACTGTCGGAAGAGACAGGATTAAAGCGATATCGACTAATTGATGACGCAATCAAGTTCTGGCGAGACAATCGCCACAAGATCGAACAATTGAAGAAAGAAGGTGAATAATGATCACGAACTGCCTGTCATTCGGCAAATACAAAGAAGTCCCAACGGAGGAACTTCCTGTGGACTACCTCACATGGCTGCAAGATCAAGACTGGCTCAAAGAGCCTACGAGGTCAGCGGTAAATGCGATGTTGGAAGAGCCGCCCACGGAAGAGCAAGAAGAAATGATGCGGCACTCTATTGAGAATCGCTGTCAGACACTCAAAGGCCGAGAACTGCTTGAACTGTACAGTGTGATCCAGGCCGCATACCCGACCTATAAACAAAATCAGCCTCGCCGGAACGTCCGGCGAGGCTGATCTACTTACACAAAGAAAATGAGGGCTAATGACAAAAACCCTGCAACACATTGAAAGGACAACACCAATATGTCTACCTATAATATCGTCACGGCGACGGAATTACTTGCGCCAATCTTCGAGAACTTCCCTGAGGCCCTGACCTCAAAACCTCAGTGGGTTTTGTGGCGACTCGAAGAAGTCAGCGGGCGTCCAACAAAAGTCCCCTATCAGTCTAATGGTCGAAAGGCGAGCAGCACCGATCAGCAGACGTGGGCAACATTCGACCATGCAAAAGCCGCCTACGAAAACGGTCTCTTTGACGGCTTGGGATTCGTAGTTACTGATTCAGGCCTGACCGGAATTGATGTCGATAAGTGCGTCACTAATGGCTCGTTAAACAGCGTAGGAAGCGCTGTAGCCAGCGCTCTGCCCCAGACCTATACGGAACTCTCTCCGAGCGGGAAGGGCCTGAGGATCATCACACAGGCGATCAAGCCGACTTCCAAATGCGTCAAGACAGTTACGGACAAAGAGGGAAACGCCACGAAGGTGGAGATATACGACGAAGGGCGGTTTCTCACGATTACGGGGCATCCATTCGAGGGAAAGCTTTTGCCGGTCAGCGACCGGCAAAAGCAACTCAACAAACTCTGCGAAGCCCTCTGGCCTGCGAAGGAATCGATGCCCCCAGCGGCGGCAAGGCCGAACAACATCGAGGATAGCGAACTGCTTGAGCGAGCAAAGGCCGCAGCCAACGGCGACAAGTTCTCGGCGCTCTGGAATGCGGACTCAACTGCCCTCGGAAAACTCTATCCGTCGGATCACGACGACTTTGATCGTTCGTCTGCCGATCAGGCGATTTGCAATCAACTTGCTTTCTGGACTGGCAACGACGCCGAGCGGATCGACGCACTGTTCCGCCAATCGGGCCTGATGCGTGATAAGTGGGAGCGAGGATCGTATCGTGTGCCCACAATCGATAAAGCGATTGAAGCCGTTGGAGCGGAAACCTATGAAGCCGACACCACGATCACGCCTGAGCAAGAAGCCATTATTGCGGCATCCCAAACTGACATTCAGAAACCTGCCGTCATCGAGTGGCTTGACATAACAGCCCCTGACTTCCTTGATAGCAAGCAGGAACAATGGCTGCTTGAGGACTTCATCGCTAGGGGCGATCTGATGACGCTCGCAGCCCCTAGCAAATGCGGCAAGTTGTTGTTCGCAATCTGGGCGATGCAGTCCATCATTTACAACGAGCCGTTCCTTGGGGGATGCGCAGGCCCTGCCGTGCCCATTCTGTATCTCGACTTCGAGAACCGCCGCAACTACGTCCACAGTTGGTACTTCACATTCCTTGGGGAACGTGATCCTCAGCCAACAGCGAAGTACCTCAACTACAAATGCCGTGGCGGCAAGGACGGCGTGAATGGCAAATGTCCATTATTCCTCGATGCTGGCTGGATCAGGGAGGCAACAAAGCCAATTGAAGACAAGTATGGCCAGCCGGGATTGGTCGTCGTTGATACCTGCCGTGGGGCGTTCAATCAGACTCCCAAGATCGACCCCAATTGGGAAAACGGCGGAACTGTCGGCCAGATATTACGACCGGTTCAAGATTGGTGTCACGACAGCAGTTGGTCAGGCATCGTGATTCATCACTGCAACAAGACAGGCGGTATTTCGGGATACACCGACTTCAAGGCTGCTGTCGATCATAGTTGTACTTTCTCCAGAGACATGGCCAAGAAGTCCAACGTGTGCTACGTCGATCTTGAAGGACGATACACCAAAGCCATGCCGATCAAAGTAGCGACCTTTGAAGGCGATAGGTTTCAATATCGTGGCACTGCTGACGACTGGGAGCGAAGCGGCAAGGAGACCAAGCCCACAGACCTTTGGCGTTGTGTCGGGGAAGTAGTTCGCATCATGTCTGATCGGCAACTCACGAGTGCGCAAATCGACGAGATTGTGGCCGGTACGATCTGCAAGAAGAATGAGCGGCCAGAGGTCAAGCGGCTGTTAAGTAGCGTTGTCAATGTCGAGCGTGCTGGGAAGTCAATGTTATGGTCACGCATGGATACAACTGACATACAAATCGATCAACACAAGGTATTACCAGCCTAATTCACTTGCGGGCTTTAGGGGAAGTATCATCTTCCCCCCCCTCCGTAGTCTAGGACTACTACGGGGGGAGGATGATGATTACTGCCCCCCAGCTTTGCCCCCGACAGCGTGGGAAACGACAAAAAAACATGCGGGGGGAGAATGATGGCGACACACTCACTTAACACATGAAGCAAGTGCAGTTTGGACTGACGGATGTGTGGGAAATAGAGCCGGACGAATTGAAAGCCCTCGCTGCCGCTCGGCTTTCAATGGCCCAGATTGCGGGACGATTCGGCAGGCAGATCATCGAAGCGCTTGACCGGTTTGATGAGCAAAGAAAGCGCCGCCGAATGTTCTTTCGTGGCGAGTACATTCCCGATCCTGCTGCATAGATACGACAACAAATAAGACGCCCGAATGGGCAAAAGGAACATAGATGGAACAAGCAATTTCACTCAGAGAACAACGTGCCGCCCTCGTACATGACGCCCGCAATATTTGGAACGCAGCAGGGCATCGAGAGATGACCTCAGATGAGAACTCGCAGTTCGCCGACTTGATGGATCAGATCGAATCGCTCAAGCAGCAGATCGACGACGCAGAGAAGCCGAAGGAGCAGGCATTTGAAGTCGGCGATGTCGTACGGCTCAAGAGCGGGGGCGAGAACATGACAGTGATTGCAGTCGATGCCACGCTTAGCCTCATTGGTTTGGCGCAGCATAGCAGGGAGAGGTTCGGTTGGCTCATTCTGAGTTGGCAGAGAGGTGGTTCCGTAAGTCAAGCGACACTGCCTGTGAAGGCTGTGGAGCGAGTTGGGTCATACATGTACGAGCGAATTAGCAAAGAGTTGGAAGGTAAACGCATCGTGCAGTGCGATGTGAGAACCGACCATCAGATTGCCGGTTACAGGACAATGACCGTGCAGTACGACCACAGCGACGAGGTGAAGTAATGTTGAAACCACTAGACGACAGGCTCATTGTTGAACTACCGAAGCCAAGGACAAGAACCGCAGGCGGCTTATATTTGCCTGCTGAATCTGTCGAAGCCCCCAAGACTGGCAGAGTCATCGCACGTGGCCCTGGCCGCTTCCTAGAGAACGGAGAACGCCAACCTTTGAGCGTGCGTGTCGGCGATGAAGTCGTGTTCCTCAACTATGCAGGGACTGACATTGAGCACGACGGCGACAAGATAAAGATTCTGCGAGAGGCCGATGTTCTGGCGATTGTGAGCGACCAATGAACAAGGAAGTACCAAACCCGTTTTATCAGTCTGGCGATCTAGTTCGCCTAAAGAGCGGCGGGCCAACGATGACAGTCGAGACGGTAACGCCTGCGGGGCTGCTGGTGTCGTGGTTCGATGGCAACACGCTGCATCGTGACAAGTTGTTTTTCACGCTTGTGGAGCCGACGACCAAGCCGACGTGGCACGACAAGAAGAAAGAGTACCGAGTATGAGCGATTCACTATTCGGCCACCCCATCGTGCAGAGCGAGCAAGCGCCCAAGGCCGCTGAGGGCGATGTCGTATTAGGAAGCTTCGAGTCGTGGAATGAAGAGAAGCGCAAGGAAGCCGCCGAGGCTATTGCCCAAGCACTTTGGTGGGGCAAGTTACCGCTGCCACGTTTTGTGATGTTGCCCGAAGGTATTACTACCACGCCGCAACCACGCCTCATGCTCACCGCCAACGCAGAAGTCTTGAAGGCGAATCCACCAGAGCCGCAGGACGGGTCAATATGATTTGGCCGTGGCCGTGGCCGTGGTTCTTCTCCGACGAGGATGAGAAGCCAAGAGAACCAAGCACCACCGTCTCTCATCGCATCGAACCTGATTTCACCATCGACAAGGACCGTAGTGTTGAGACGGAAATCATCATGCGACGTGGCGCTGATGAATGTTCATTCCGAGTCAGGATCGACGGCGAGTACGAATGCTGGGCAGTAACGCACGCTATGCCTGGATTAGTCACCGACAGAGAACGGAGAGAACGCAATATCCCTCTGGCGCCAGTCACGTCAAATGACTTCCGCAGAATGTTGGCGTCAGCCGGAAGTTGGATCAACAACTGGTTTCTTTCAGGCCGACCGATGTTGATAAAGCGTGAGATTGATTTGATGACACCGGACGAACTCGACAATCGCACGCATCGTGATTATTGCGAGCATTTCGGCTTTGATCCTGATGACGTTCCGATGTTGCAGAGGAATCCGCCAGAGCCGCACAACGGGTGTGAGCGACTGAACCCGCCTGAGCCACAGTTCGGCGAATGATATGAATGCCGGTCAGGCCGAACTTCACTTCAAACTCGTCTGACTTGCTTACCTTGCTAAATGCGAGTCTTGCGATGTACAGCCCAGCGCCAACAACAAGCACGGCAATCCCAAAGTGCCAGCCGTTCATTCCGATCCCCTTTGCGTTTGTGGCCCGCAATGGCCTCTTTTTAAGTGCAATGGAAAATCTGGCAACCGCCCCTTAGGAACAAATCTCTTGTTGCCCCCCGGAAGGCGGGAGAGTTCGCCATCCTGTTAGACGCAAGCCGGCGTCTAGCGTTCCACAACTATCTTGCTCTGCTCCTGCGACATCGATTCGCATATAGCAACAATTCAATTACTTTATATTCAATGTATTATGACTAGCGCTAAGGCCTAAATATGTGATGCCTCAAAGAATACCCTACTTCAAGCCCAAGGTTCCGCCGACAACAGCCAACGCAGGCCGAGCCGCAATCATCAAGTTCCGCAATTCCAAAGCGTGGCGCTCACTCTCGCAGTTTCACTTGCGAGAGTTCCCGCTCTGTGCGATCTGCAAAGAACCCGCCAATCAGACGCACCACTTGAAGCCGGTGGCCGAGCATTGGGATTTGCGTTTCGACCCTGAGAACCTTTCGTCACGATGTCAGTCGTGCCATAGCAAGGAAACGATGGCCGAGAATCGAGCGAAGGGGAATCTGTGAGCGGTCACACTCAGTTACCGCATGACAAACAAGTCTCATCGTGAAATCTCAGTTGCCGTTGGTCTGCTTTCGCTCGTAGTTCTCAACACTGGCGAGGAGTTCCCAAACGAGAGGCTGGCGAACATGATTTCAGGCTCAATCACATCGTGGCTCGAAAGCGGAATGCGAATCGACAACTTCCTCTATGCGAGCGGCGTCGATGTTGACGAGATCGAACGCATCATTGGCGCTCCGATCAGCGAATTGCTGAATGGGGACGAGTCAATCTGACCCGCCCCCCCTATGCCGGTCGTGAAGCTCCAGCCCTGACCCCCAACACCGTAGCCCAGTGTTGCGTGTTTTTGCGCAATGTTTGGAAGTGAAAAGCTAGGTGTCATTGGGGTTGTCCCCTTCCTGCTCCTGCCAAGCGAAGTTGGCGCTGATGATCTTGCCAACACTGACACCTCCTGAAAACTTCTTTGGTCGAAGCGTCTTCATTTTGAACAAGAAGACACACAGAAACATTAATCCCCAGACTCCAGCGACGAGGATTGCCGCAAGCCAAACGTGATTGGTTTCCATTTGTAAATTGCCCCTCGTGATTATCGCTGCTATAAATGCATTCTAGGTAATGAGTTACGCCAATTGACAGATACTTGCATGTTTCCAGGCAAGCCCGCTTCCTAACCTTTAGACGCCGTTTTTTTAGTTTGGTTCCCGAATCCCTGCTCAATCTCGAAAATCGGGATTCCGTTCAACGGATACCTGAAAGTTAACGGTCGATTTGGAGAGATCGACGTTCCTTTTGAAGCATCTGCGGTAAGGGGGTCAAACTTCAAGCACCATTAGGGACACTAACAATGCCACCGAGGTTAGCGGCACGAGCGACATCGCCCTGATACAGCAATGCCTCGGAATGCGATGTTTGCTTTTGCTCACCTAAATACCGCATGAGACGCAAGACAAACGCCCAGAAAGTCACCGAGGGCAACCCAGGCCGACGCCCGATCACCGCTGATCCCGATTCCATCAAGGGAATGCCCGCACAGCCGCCGATTCTGCGAGGCGAGGCCCTCGCAGAATGGCGGCGGATGATTTCCTTGCTCGACAAAGCGGGTATTCTCACGACCATCGACGGCGCAGCCCTCACCATGTACTGCTTGAGTTGGGCCAGATACGTGCAGGCCGAGCAGAAACTCCATGAGCAAGGCCCAGTCTTTGAGGCGAACGGTTTTCTAAGACTCTCGCCGTGGGCAAAAATCAGCGACGAAGCGGCCAAGCAGTGCCGGGCGCTGCTGATTGAGTTCGGTTTCACGCCGGCCTCAAGGCATCGAGTGGATATTCAGACGACGATCACGCCAGAGGCCGACGAGTTTTCCCAGTTCGTAGCATCGAGGAACGTTGGGTAAGGCGAAAACGAGGCTCACGAGCCAGAAAGAGATTGCCAAACACGTCGATTGGTACGGGAAAATTGATGCGGCGGCGCTGAAAGAGGGCTGCACGTTCGATCTGGCGGCGGCAAATCACGTTTGCCAGTTCTTTGAGAACTATCTCCAGCACTCGAAAGGTCGTTGGGCAGGCCAACCGTTCATCTTGCAGCGTTGGCAACGTCGGGAATTGATGAGGCTGTTCGGTTGGCGTCGTGGAAATGTCCGTAGGTTCACATCCGCACTATTTGCCGTTAGCAAGAAGAATGGGAAATCCGCCCTTGGGAGCGGAATTGCGATTTATTTGCTTTGTGCTGATGGGGAGCCGGTCGCTGAAATCTACTCGGTGGCTACGGATCGAAGCCAAGCCAAAATTGTGTTTGACGAAGCCAAGAGAGCAATCCTTGCGAGTCCGAAACTTAGGCATCGCTTCACGATCCTGAACAACGTGATCGTGCATCGGGCGAGCCAGAGCAAATACGAGGTCTTATCGGGCATCGCCGCCAACGCTGACGGTAAAAATATTCATGGCTGTTTATTCGACGAACTTCATCGGCAGAAAAGTCGTGACCTATTCGATACGTTGACTTATGGCGGGGCTGCGAGAGAGCAGAGTCTCATGGTCAGCCTCACCACTGCGGGGCATGACCGCAAGAGTATCTGTTACGAGCAGGTAGAGTACGCACGCAAAGTCAATGAAGGCACGATTCTTGACACTTGCTTCTTCGGTTTCATCGCAGAAGCGAGTCCAGAAGACGATTGGACTTCTCCCAAAACTTGGAAGAAGGCCAATCCGTCGATGGGCGTCACGATCAGTGAGGCCGACCTAGCCCGACGATGCAAAGAGGCTCAAGACAGCCCAAGCAAAGAGAACGCCTTCAAGCGATTCCGGCTCAATCTTTGGACCGAGCAGGAAACAAAGTGGTTGAGTGCGGCGCAGTGGCAAGCGTGTGAGCGGAAGAAGTTCGATTGGGAGTCATTGGAACATCAGCAATGCTGGGCCGGACTCGATTTGGGCATTCAGAATGACATCAGCGCCCTGGTTTTGCTCTTCAAGACCGAAGACGGCTACGCAGTGAAGCCGTTCATGTGGTGCTGCGAGGAAACGATCAACGGCAAACGTGAGCCGTGGTATCAGCAGTGGAAGAAGGCGGGGCTAATCAAGATGACGGACGGCAACGCTGTCTCGTATGAGCAGATCAAGGCCGACATCATCGACATCGCCCAGGAATATCAGATCGAAAAGCTCGCTATTGATCCGATGAACGCTTCTCAATTGGCGCAAGATTTGGTCAATGAAGGAATCGAGGTTGAGTTCTTCCGACAGAACTTCGGGCGCATGAACGAACCGACGCAGGCGCTTGAACGGATGATTCTGCGGCAGGAGATTTTCCACGACGGCAACAAGTGTATGGAGTGGCAGTTCGGAAACATCGTCATCGACTCCGATCCCTACATGAACATCAGGATCAACAAGAAGAAGTCATCCGACAAAGTGGATGCTTGGATCAGTCTCGTAATGTCTGTCGGCCTCGCCATCGCCGATGACGGCGGCTCGGCCTTCAATTAGCCGGAGATAAGTAAGCCACGCCCCTAAATACGGGATGCAATGGTTATCAAATCTCTTTGAGCGTGTCAGCAGTTTCCGGTGGCGAGATATTTCGGGCGTCAATCCCTCGCAGCCGTTGTGGTGGTCACCACCAACGGCTGCTGGAATCGAGATTACCGAACACACGGCAGTAAATCTCAGTACCGTCTCGGCTGCACTGACGGTCATCGCAGGAACGGTGGCAAGTCTTCCGCTCCCCGTTTATCAACGGCTCGCTACAGGCGGCAAGCGACGGGCCGCTGAGCATCCTCTCTATTACTTGGTACACGATGAGCCGAACCCCGAAAGTTCGGCGTTGCAGTTTCGAGAGTCCCTGCTCGTTCATGTTTTGCTGCACGGAAATGGATACGCCGAGATTGTTCGTGACGGCGCAGGCCGACCGATTGAGTTGTGGCTGCTGAATCCAGGCCAAGTGACACCTTTCTACAACAAGAGAGGGGACTTGCGCTACGAGGTCATCAGCAACGGCAAGCCCAAGACTCTTTGGCCCGAAGACATCATCCACGTTGCAGGTCTCGGCTTTGACGGTGTGCGGGGCTACGGTGTGATTGCTAGGGCCAGAGAATCGTTGGCACTGACTGCGGCCACAGAACGATTCGGCGCTTCGTTCTTTGGCAACTCTGCGAAGCCCTCAGGCGTCTTCACGCATCCGGGCAAACTGAAACCGGATGCAATCGCCAAGTATCGGGAGAACATCGAGAAGCAGCATCAAGGCGTCGATAAGGTTGGCAATTTCATCATCACGACCGAGGGGACAACCTACACGCCGTTCACCATTCCACCGGAAGAAGCACAGTACCTTGGTACACGTGAGTTCCAAATCTCAGAGGTCGCTCGCTGGTTTTCGGTACATCCGTACTTTCTCGGAGATATGAGCCATTCGACATTCTCGAACGGCGAACAGGCAATGTTGCATTTCACGATGCACACGATTCGCCCGCTTTGCGTGCGAATCGAATCCGAGTTCAACCGCAAGCTCGTAATGCCGGGCGAGCGCAGTGAATACTTCTGCGAGCACTTGATTGATGGGCTGCTGCGTGGCGACATGATCACCAGATACACGGCCTATGCGATTGGAAGAAACAATGGTTGGATGTCGGCGAATGACATCCTTCGCAAGGAAAACGAGAACCCGATTGCAGGCGGCGATGTGTATTTGCAGCCGCTCAACATGGCGAGCGCCGCACCAGTTCCGCCGCAGCCTTCGGTGACTCAGCCAGCCAATCCGCCGAACGATACGAGCACTGGACTACTCCAGCAGCAAGCGAGCCTCTATTCCTTCCCGCAGAGAAATGCAGGATTTGCAGAAAATGCCGGACACCAGGTCCGTACTAATTGGGACATTGACCAAGTTGCGCCCGCCGCTCTGGAAGCGGTGCAGGGAACGGTTCGAGATGCTTACGGCAGAATGAATCGGCGAGAAGCAACCGCACTTCGCCGAGCGATCAAGAAGCCGAATCTCGCAGAGTGGGCCGACGAGTTCTATCCACAACATCGCTCTTTGCTCATTGAGTCTCTGGCGCCGAGCGTCCGTGCTTACCTCGCCGTGACCGGCTCGGCCAGCACTCCAGAGCAAGTGACCGAACAACTTGCCGAACGGATCACGAGGGAGCGCCGTGCGTGGCTTACAGACGCCCTAGCGGCCAATCCTGAAATTGGGCAGGGACTCGAAACGATGTTTGAGAAAGCCGCCTCCGATCTTGAAGTCAGCACTGACGACATTCTGATGATGCTGAAACACATTGCCGAACACCCAGAGAGTTTGCCAACATCGCCCACTAAATAGGGCATGAACAAGTCATCGCCGAACGTCCCGCCGAATCGTGAAACAAGAGCCTTCCACCGTGCAGCCACGGTAGAAGGCGAACAAGACAAGCCAATGATCGTTGGCTATGCCGTCGTCTGGGATTCAGTCAGTGAAGTGATTCACGAGCGAGGCAAAGTCTTTCGTGAGGTGGTCCGCAAAGGCGCTTTCACAAAGTCCCTGCCGCATGCCGACATCATGGCGCTGTACGACCACAACACCGGCTTGCTTCCCCTCGGTCGGAACAAAAGCGGCACTCTCCGGCTCGTAGAAGATGACATCGGACTTCGAGTTGAGATTGATCCGCCAGACACACAGCAGGCGAGGGATATTGTCGTGAGCCTGCGGCGTGGTGACCTCGACAAGATGAGTTTCGGTTTCTGCGTCGTGGTTGATGAGTTCCGCCAGGAAGGGGACGAACAGGTTCGAGAGATCATTGAGGCCGACATTTTCGATGCCTCAATCGTTTGCTTCCCCGCTTACGCCGACACGAGCGTTGGCCTTCGCCGCCTTGAATCATGGCGGCAGGACATGCTCGCCATTGCTCAACGACACACTGAGCGACTGGCTTACCTTGAGCGGTCGCTGCGCCTTGCAGAAGCCGAACTCGGAAATTCTGCACAGGCCCTCTAAATACTCTCGCAGGCCATCGCTACCGACGGCCTTCACTCTCGGCTGCTTGTGATGCAGTCGATTCGCAACTTGCCAGACGGCGAACCGTTTACGGCATGAGCACAAGCAACGTTGGCAGAAGTCTGCCTTTCCCCGTTTCGCAACAAGTTGGAGAACGATGAAGTCCGTAGCAATAAGAGAACAACGAGCAAAGCTCGTACACGACGCACGTGAAGTACACGAGCGTCACAAGGCCGAAAACCGTGACATGTCGGCTGATGAGAAGTCGCAGTTTGAAGCCATGATGGCCGAGGTCGATGCACTCAAGCAAAAGGTCGATGAGATCGAAGCAGGTGAGGCCGGCGAAGCCGCTCAAGAAGAGCAACTCGCAAAGGCCGAGGAAGAATTGAAGTCGAGTCAGGGCCGCAAGGTCGCTGCTGACTTCCGCAGTCGCAACAACGACCGCAGCTCCAAGGATTCAATGGACAGCTTCCGCCGCTGGTTGAATACCGGCGACACTCGTGGACTTGTCGCTGACACCGACAACTCCGGTGGTTACTTGGTCGCACCGCTTGAGTTCAATGCAATGGTCTTGAAGACCGCTGATGAACTCTGCCCAATTCGACAACTCGCCACCAAGCGCACACTGGGCAACGTCAAATCGCTCGGTACTCCGACGCTCACCAAGATGAGCGCCGCAACCTGGACAACGGAAGTGTTGATCGGCTCTGCTGATTCCACAATTGCGACTCCAAGCCGTCGTGACTTGACGCCTTACAAACTTGTGAAGCTCGTTAAGGTCACCAAAAAGTTGCTCAACATTGGAACTGTCGATCCAGAGAATGTCGTCGCCGAGGAGTTCGGTCGCACGTTCGCTGAGACGGAAGAAAATGCCTTTTCAACTGGTGATGGTTCAAGCAAGCCTCTTGGCGTGTTTTACGCCTCGGCTTCCGGTATCAGCACCGGTCGTGACGTAAGCACTGACAACACTTCGACAGCCTTTACTTACGACGGTCTGATCAATGCACAAGCATCGGTCAAGGGCGTCTACCGGAAGAGCAAAAGTGCTGCGTGGATGTTCCACCGTGACGGTATCGCAATGGCTCGCAAGCTCAAGGACGGCGAAGGTCGTTACTGCTGGCAGCCAAGCGTTCAACTCGGCGAACCTGACACGTTGTTGGGCAACGCAGTGTATGAGTGCGGCTTCGCACCAAACACGTTCACGACTGGGTTGTACGTCGGTATCTTCGGCGACTTCTCGTATTACTGGATTGCTGACCGAGGCACTATGGACGTTCAACGATTGGTTGAACTCTATGCCGCTACCGGCGAAATCGGCTTCATTGCAGAGCGTTACCTTGACGGTGCGCCAGTCATTGAAGAAGCCTTCGCTCGTGTGAAGTTGGCGTAGTCCAATCGTAAGATCGAAACACTCAATCGCCCTCGCCGGTCTGACCGGCGAGGGCGATTTCATTTCCCAAGGAGGCCCATGTCCAATGACTATCTCGATAACTCAACGCTGGAAGACACCATCGCACGATTCCAGGCCGCAACAAAGGAAGGTCGAACGAGCGAAGCAAAGCAACTTGAGGACCAACTAGCCCGCTACTTCTACGTGCTGGCAGAGAACATCATCGTCGGCTTCAAGTTCAAGTCGCTCGACTTCGACGATGCACTTCAAGAGGGCGTTTGTGTCGCTCTCCAAAAATGCAAGCGGTTCAATCCATCGTTTGTTGGAAAGAGCGGCAAGAAGCCGAAGGCCTTCAACTACATGACAACGTGCATCCTGAACCACCTGCGGCAGATGTTTCGGAATTGCAATCGGGTACACGACACACACAAGCGCTTCTATGAACATCTTGTGAATCAGAAAACTGATTCGCAGCCAACTAGATACTCTCGCTCCGATGTTCATCGTAACTAGGTGAGCAATTCCGCTCACTGCAACCAATCGGGCGAAGAGGTTTCTCATGGCAAATTACGCACCCAAAATCTACAAGGACAACGGCGGCAATCGAATGACGTTCGGCGCTGGCTCTTCTCTCGTGAAGGGCGACAGCACATCGAACAAGGTCAAGTTCTCAATCGCCTCAGGTTCGTCCAACATCAGCAACGTGACGATCACGGTCGCTGACCTCGATGACACGGCAGCCGCTGCTGTTCATCACCTTGATGTGTGGCTCTCTGATGCTGCTTCCGGCGCAGGCCTGACCGGAACGACTGCGAGCGGCACTGTTACGAACAAGTCAGCAAGCGGCGTGGTCCTCAGCACCTACACGGCCAAGAAGGCATTGCGAGTTCAGACTCTCGCAACAGGTGTCTTCACTCTTGAAATCACGGACACCGCCAAGAGCGGGTTCTATGTTTGCGCTGCTGGGCCTGATGGCCGAGCATTCGTTTCGAGCCAACTCGTGACAGGCAGTTACGGTTAATCGGCCTGTCAGATCAATATTGAAAAACACACTGCCCCGCCGTGAGAACGGCGGGGCAGTTTCATAGGGAGGTAAATGAATTGCGAGAAGATCAAGCACGACACTCAGGAACTAGCGCTGCGGCATGTGATCCGGTTGCACGGCTACAGTAGCGAGCGTGTTTGTCAGAAAGTGTTGAACGCCTATCACTGTGAAGAATGCCGTGCGTGGCACATAGGACATTCTTACATGGGCAAAAGTCATCGTCGTTGGCTCGAAACCGTA
This sequence comes from Anatilimnocola floriformis, assembly GCF_024256385.1. Lineage (NCBI taxonomy): Bacteria > Pseudomonadati > Planctomycetota > Planctomycetia > Pirellulales > Pirellulaceae > Anatilimnocola > Anatilimnocola floriformis. The sequence continues at coordinate 66,004 of NZ_JAMLFW010000004.1, read as the reverse complement.
AGGGTGATGGTCAAGACTCACCCGTGGGAAATGGCCTGCTTGATGTGTCTTCACCTTTACCGGCAGATGCAGCGTGAGCGAGTACCAACTCACCATCAAGACACTGATTGCTGACTCTCAAAGACTATTTCCGAGAAAATCTTTCATGCACCCCGAAGGAGGTGCAGTCAGGATTTTTCGATCCGACAAGATACCCGCAGTCACGAGCAACTTCGCTCTGGCAAACCGGTTTTCTGAAAGGTTCTGAATCATGGCCGCTAAGTCCACCAAGTCCGCCGCTCCCTCCGTCACCGCTCCTGCTCCTGCTGAAAAGAGCAAGGCGCAAATCGTGCAGGATTACAAGAACGCCAACCCAGAAGCCACGCCGAAGGCTATCGCCGAGGCGCTGGCTAAGCAGGGCGTGGAGATTAACGCCCCGCACGTCTCGTCGATTCTCTCCCACGCTCGGGCAGGAAACGGCGGCGGTAAGGGAAGCAGTGTTGAGAAGTTCAAGGATCAACTGCGACTCGCTGGTGCGTTCGCCAAACAGCACGGCGACATCAAGAAGGCCCTTGCTGCCATTGAGAGCGTCGGCGGCTTCATTGATGCCTGCGGCTCGTCGGAGAACGCCAAGGCCGCACTTGCTGCGTACAAGGAGATGGCTGATTCGCTTGGTGGCTAGTCCCTTGCTGAATCGACGCACGGATTGCTAACAAACGCCCTCGGAGTTCCGAGGGCGTTTTCGTTTCTGCCCACCTAAATACTCCATGCGAGTAATCCTTATCAAGTCAATCCACGGCGCTGTCGGCAGTTTCGACGAGGGCCAAGAAGCCGACCTTCCAGAAGCAATGGCGCTGGCACTCATCGAAGCGAAGGCCGCAAAGGCTGTCGAACCTCAGCCCAAGCCAAAGCGAACGAACTGCCGCAAGCCAAAGGCGGAAGAATGAGCAGTTCGCTAGTGACACCACCGGCAGCCGAACCGCTGACGACTGACGAGGCCAAGCTCTATTGCCGGATTGAATCCGACTTCACGGCTGAGGACACGATCATCGCTGGCATCATCCAATCGGCTAGAGAGTATGCGGAGACATTCCAGGCTCGGCAACTCATTACCGCCACTTGGAAGTTGAAGCTTCATTGCTTCCATTACGAGATCGAACTGCCACGCCCGCCGTTGCAAAGCGTCACGAGCATCACGTACATCGATCCTGATGGCGTCACGCAGACGCTTTCCACGAGCGTCTATTCAGTCGATACCGACTGCACCCCTGGAGTCATCAGGCTCAAATACGGGCAGATGTGGCCAAGTGTGCGGGGTCAAAATGACCCGCCCATCGTCGTTACGTTCATCGCTGGTTACGGCGCTACATCGTCATCAGTCCCCGCCAGGACCAAGGACGGAATGGGCATCTATTGCGATTGGCGCTATCGGGATCGTGATGGAACAAGGCCGATGCCTCCGGCCGTTGATTCGCTCCTGATGGGCGAATGCTGGGGGCAGTACGCATGAGCTACGGCTTAGGACTTGAAACAGGTTCGATGCGTTGGCGTGTTGAGTTCCAAAAGCCAGCAGACGTTGTGACCTACGACGAGACGAACGCCCCGATTGAAACATGGGAAACCGTTTCAACCCGTTGGGCCGAAGTCAAAGCATTGAGCGCCGGGGAGCGTGTCGCCGCTCAGTCGTTGCAGGCCGAGGTTACGCATCAGATCACCCTCCGTAGCGGCTTCGATGTGTTACCCACTTATCGCATCAAGTTGGGAACAAAGATTCTCAACATCGTCTCGGTCGTGCCTGACATCGACCGCACGACGATCACGGCAGTGCAAGTCATCGGGGAGACCTAATGACCAAGCCGCAAACGATCAAGGTCGAAGGACTCCCGCAACTCATCAAAGCGCTTGGCGAATTTGAAAAAAAGATTTTCAACAAGGTTCTCAAGAAGGCGTTTCGTGAAGGTGCGAAGGTATCGCAGAAAGCCATCAAGGCCCTGATTCCCAAGGGGGAAACGGGAGCGCTTCGCAAAGCCTTGAAAGTTCGGACGCTCGCCAGAAAAAAAGATCGAGTAGGCATCTCCGTGCAAATGGGCGAAGGCTCATTTCAGGGTGCGACTTTTTACGGCGGGTTCCTCGAATGGGGAACGAAGAACAAGGAAGGCCAAACGAAGATCGAGGCCCGAGAGTTCATCAAGAAAGGTTTCAACGACTCGAAGGAAGCCGCTGCCGCCGCAATGGTGAGAACGATCAAGGAAGGCATTAACGCAGCAGCCAAAGAAGCGGCCCGAGAATCGGGAGCGACTGCGGCTTAGAAAGTTGTTCGCTCGCACTAAATACCCCTGAAACCCTTTTTCAGGCAGGTATCAGTGAGCAATTTCAGTGACTATTGCGAAGTAAAAGTTATCGACCACATCCTGAGGTCTAGCACTTTCTCAAAGCCCTCAGGAATCTACTTGGCCCTCGTTACGACGCTGGCCACGGACTCAAGCACAGGTAGCACACTCGTTGAGCCAAGCGGCGGCGGTTACGCCCGCTACAGTCTTGGCGCTCCTGCTGATGCGACTTGGACAAGAGGTTCAAGCACAACTGGCGTGGCCACGAATGCAGCGAGCATCACGTTCACAGCGAGCGGTGGCAACTACGGGACGGTGGTTGGAATCGCATTAGTGGATGCCGCTACTAACGGTAACGTGTTGCTCTATTCAGGAACGCTCACCGGTGGCTCTAAGACGATCAACGACGGCGACAGCCTCGTTTTCGCAATCGGAGACATTTCCGTGACCGTGGCCTAGTGACTCAATCAATCGAAGCAAACATCAGCCTCTGGCTCGTGAAACGAGTCAGAGGCTTTTTCATGCGCTGGCCGTCCTAAATACGACATGGCCTTTACTTCAATCCTCGGCAGCGACGACGCCAAACTAAGCAACATCATTCTCGGATTCACCCCAGAGGATGAAGGCGGAGGCGGGACCACTTACGACGGAGCGGCATCGCTCACCGTATCCGGTTCGCTCGCCTCAAATGCTCATCTATCAGCCAAGGCAGCGTCAGCCCTTTCAACATCAGGCACGGTCTCAAGTGCGGCACACCTTTCTGCTAAAGGTTCTGCATCGATCACGGCTTCCGCCGTTCTCACGTCGAACGCCTCTAAAGTCCGTTACGGCGCTGCATCGATCACAGCAGCCGCTACGGTATCTGCGAACGGTCATTCGGTAGCCAAGGGTGCAAGTTCCCTGACTTGTACTGCGACCGTATCAAGTGCCGCTCACTTGTCCGGTAAAGGTTCGGCAGCTTTGACCGGTGCTGCGACTATGAGTGCCAACGGATCACAAGGGAAGTTTGGCGCTGCGTCCCTGACTGCGAGCGGTACGTTGACAGCCGCCGCAAGTCGATCAGCGAGGGGAGCGGCATCGCTCACCGCTGCGGCTTCATTGATGGCGAGCGGACTCAACGTGAAGTATGCCGCTGCTGCAATCGTGGTCAACGCTTCATGCAGTGCAGAAGCGACCAAGGGAAAGGTCTCCGCCGCCACCATGATCGGCGCTGCGGCTTTCTCGGCGAGTTGCACGGCGATTGTCCATGGTCAGGCGAACTTGATCGGCTCAGGATCATTGACGGCAGAAGCGACGGCCACGAAGCCTGCCGCCGCTGCAATGTCCGCAACTGGGACAATGACCCAGACGGCCCACCGTATTCAACATGCAGCCGCTTCAATGCTGGTTTCAGGATCGACGACGGTTTCAGGGCATCGAGTTGCAAAAGGACAAGCAGCGCTCACAGCCTCGGCGACAATTGCCTCGGCTGCTCACTTGGAAGCCCAAGGCTCTTCGGCCCTCGCAGGCTCTGGAACAATTCAAGCGACCGGCGGCAAGAGGAAATATTCTGCCGCCGCAATGACGGTTTCAAGTGCGTTGAGCGGTTCGGCCCATCGACTGGCGAAAGGAAAATCATCGCTCACGGCAGCGGCCACGGTCAGCGGAAGTGCTTCACGCCGCCGAGCCGCAGGAGCCACGCTACAGGGGGCTGGAAGTCTACAGGGCCGAGCAGTCGCTCAGAAGCCTTCGAGCGCCGCTGTGGCCTTCTCTGGAAGCCTGGAAGCCGAAGGAAAACGCTCTCGAACGGCAGCGGCGGCGGTCTCTGGCTCAGGAAGTCTTTCAGCGGCGGGAAGGATCAATCGGGCCTACTCCGCAGCGGCTTCGATGACCGCTCACGGCTCTCTTTCAGGATCAGCGAAACGAACTCAAGAGGCAGCAGCATCGCTCACCGTTACCGGTTCGCTCGCTTCCACAGGACATCTAACAGGCAATGGAGCAGCGACCCTTTCAGCAACAGCCCAACTGTCGGCGAACGCTCACACAGTCGCCAAAGGTTCGGCGGCGATGTCGGGCGTCGTGACTCTTGAAGCGGCAGCGTGGGAACACATCGTTACAGCGACCGTCTGGCACTTGCTCCACAGTGTAGAACTCTCGGACCTGGTCGGAAGTCGCATTTATCCGAGTTACGCAGTTCAGCAAGGACACTTCAAGGCCAAGTCTCCGCTCATCCTCTACGAAATGACCGACTACCAGCACGAACACGATCTTGATGGAGCGGCAGGCGTTGCTCTCGCCACGATTCAGTTCGACGTGATGAGCAACAGCCACTCAGAGGCAATCGCCGTGGCGAATGCTCTCAAAGCCGAACTGCAAGGCTACAGCGACATGCTGCACAGTCGGGACGCTTTCAATGTCTGGTTAGAGAATCAAAGCGAAGCATCAGAGCAGCCCGACCCTGGCTCTGATGTGACCATCTACGTACAGACGCTCATCTTCAATGTGCTGCATCGTGAAACGAGTCCGATGTTGCTGCTGCCATATGACCTCGGCAGCAAGCAAGTCGAGAAAGGTATAGTCACGTACTTGCTTTCTCAACCAAGTCTGTCGGCCATCGACAACCGGTTGTTCCCGCTTCGCAGGCCGCAGCGTTCGGAACTTCCTGCGATTGTGTATCGCAGGAAGAGTACGACCGAAGATTTGGACCTCGAAGGCGGCATCGACATTGTGCAGCCGGTGTTCGAGTTCGAGATCATCAGCGACAACCACGCCGAGGTCTATCTCTTGAGTGAGCACTTGCGAAACGTGCTCGATGGACTTACCGGCGCCATAGGCGAAACGAACACACTCACTGTCACGATGCTTGGCGAGTCCGAGGCGTGCGAACTGCAAGGCGCAGGAAAGCAGACGGCATATTACCGTCTGACGCAGGAATACGAGTTCATGCACCGAAATTGAAACTGCCTTCCCTAAATACCTCGTCACCATTTTCAGACGAGGACTCATGGCAATCATCAAGGGCAGCAAGACAAAGTTTCGTATCGGGGCAGACATTGTGGCCCATCGAGTTTCCATCTCTGGCGTCAATGTCACGGTTGGAAAGTGGGATGCCACAGACCTCGACAGCGACAACGTGGTTCAAGCGCCGACTCTTCCTGATCCTGGCGAAGTCACCATCACCTACAACGTCGATCTAAGCGAATCGGTTCACGTCGATATGCTCAACGACATCGGCGTTGAGAAAGCCATGAGCATCGAGTACCCCACTGGTGAGACCAACAAGTTCCTCAACTTCCGTGGTTGGATGAGCACCACCAACATCGGCGAATCGAATCCGACGAACTACGCCCAAGGCACAAGCACGATCACCCTCGTAACACTGCCAGCGTGGGGCAGCTCCGCCGTCACCTCGTAAGGAATCAATTGGACAAAGAAACTCTGCTCGCATTGTGCGAGCCAATTAAAGCCGTGACCATTGGGAGCGATACGTTCCACCTGCGGCGAATCGGCCAACTCGCAAAGATCGATCTGACCGACAAGTACATTAGGCCGTTCATTGAAGACAAGCCAGAGAGACGCAAGAAGCTCACACTGGCCGAACGTCGCAGTCTCTCGGTTGATGCCAAAGCCAAGGCCCATCAGGAGGACCGTCGCAATGCTGAAATGCAGCTCGACGTTCTGACGCTCTCACTCTGCGATGAAGCAGGTGAGCCGCACTTCTCTCTGGCCGAACGTGACACCGTGGCCGCATTCCCAACCGCCATCTACAACGGCTTGGTTGATGTCGCTTTCTACCACTCGTTCGACAACGCAACCGTCGAAGCAGACGCCGACGCTAAAAAAAACTAATCGAGGACAACGAGCATCTTCGTTTCCTACTTCGCTGGGCGCTCAAACTGGGCAAGACCAAGCGGCAGCTCCTTTCTGAAATCACCTACGAGGATTTCATAGAGCAATTTGCGTTCTACCGGTTGGAGCCATTCGGTGACGAATGGCGACAGACGGCGACTATCGCACTTCCCCATTACGTCAGTTCCGACAACTCCATTGAACTCGAATCGCTGATGCCGATTCCTCGGAAGCCTGAACAGCCCATCGACGAGAGCGAGGACCAGGATATTGCAGCCGAGATTGAGAAAACCAACAGAATGTTTGCCCGCAAGGGAATCAGGCTGAAAGACGAGACGGAAAAATTACCTCCATGACACTACCCTAGAGTATGAGTGTTAGTGAAAAAGACAAAGAGCGGATGCGAGCGTACTACGCAAACAACAAGGAACAGTTTCGGGCGTACAAAGTCGCCAACAGGGCCAAGTACAACGATTATCGCAAGACTCGTAGGCGACAGTGCGGCTACGAACCCAGCCACCCCAATCACAAGAAAGGCCGACACGGCTCTTGGCAACAAAGGCGATTGCGGTTCTATGCGTTAATTTCGCAAGTGAAGTTGATGTACGGCTGCATGAATCCCGATTGCGGCTGGTGCAAGGCGTTCTCTGCTGAACAACTTGATTATCACCACATTGAACCGAAGTCACATTGCGTCTCGCAGATGTCGGGAAAGCCCGTGACGGCGGTAGTTGCTGAAATCAATAAATGCGTTGTGCTGTGCGGAAACTGCCATAGGCGCCATCATGCTGGGGGACTAGACCTGTCTGGAATTGAGCGATGCAATGTCGATGAAGAAGGTCGGCTCGTTGGCTAAATACCAACATGGCAGTCATCGGCGCTCTCAACGTACTTCTTCAAGCTTCCACCTCCGGCCTCACGGCAGGACTCGCAAAGGCTAAGGAGAAAGCCACGGATTTTGTTAAGTCGTGGATTCCGTCGTGGCAGAGTGTCGGCCTTGCAGTAGGTGCAGCGGCTCTCGCTGCTGGCGCAGCGTTCGCCGTCCTCGCCAAACAAGCAGCAGATAACGCTGGGCGTCTTGATGACCTCGCACAAAACATCGGCACGACTGTCGATCATTTGCACGCCCTCGAATACGCCGCACACATGAGCGGCGTATCAGCTGGCGACCTCGAAGGCATTCTCTCGAAGCTCAACATTCTGCTCGCAGAAGCAGCAATGAACGGTGGGCCGACCGCTAAGGCCCTCGAACGCATCGGCCTTTCAGCGTCTGAACTCACTAAGTTGGACATTACCGACGCTTTCAAAAAGATCGCTGATGGACTCGCAGGCGTTGAGCATGAAGGCATGCGTGCCAGTCTCGCAATGGACATCCTCGGCAAGGCAGGAACAAAGGCGATTCAGTTCGCTGGGCGGGGAGCGAAGGGCATCGAGGAACTCGAAGCCAGAGCGAAACGACTCGGCATCGTGATGAGTCAGGTCGATGCTGACAAACTCAATGCCGCTCAGGATGCTTTGGACGACATTGCGTTCGTCGTGCAGGGACTCGGCGCCAAACTCGCTGCTGACCTCGCACCGGCGCTCGTCTCAGTGGTGGAACTCTTCACCGAAGGCGAGACGACCGGCAAAGACATGCTCGACATGATTAACGACATCGCAGATGTGACAGTCATCGCCGGTGCAGTTGTCATCGGCGTATTCGATGCGTTCTACGACTCCATGATGTTGGCCCGCACTGGCTTCTATGCGACTGAACAAGCAGTGATCGAATCCGTTTCGACAATCACCAAGGCTGCAAACCGAGCCAGCAAAGCGCTAGGTCTTGGCAAAATCATTGACACAACAGAGATCGAAAACTTCCGCTCCGATGTTGAGACAGCCAGAGCGGAAGTTGATCGTTTGACCGGCATCGCCACGAAGTCAAATGCAGGTATCGACTTCTGGGAGAAGTACAACCATCAAACGAACGTCTTCACTGAATCGCTCAAGAAGAACCGTGATGCTTTGATTGCTCAAGCAGACGCCATGAATAAGGGCGAGGCCGAAGCCGAGAAGTGGATTGAACAACTCCAAGAGCAGCTTCAAGTCGTGGGCATGAGCACCGACGAGGCGAAACTCTGGAAGTTGGAACAGCAGGAGATCAATAGCCTGCTGACGAACCAAGCACGCAGCCTACTTGAGCAGATCAAACTCAAGGAAGAGGCAATTGAGAAAGAGAAAGAACTCGCCAAAGCGGGCGAGGACAGCGCCAAGAAGGCCAAGGAAGCAGTTGAGAAGCAAATCGAAGCAATGCGGGACAAGATAAAGGCCGACAAAGAGGCCCGAAAGAATGCCGCTGATGCTGTCCGTGAATCAGTGAAGACTGACAAAGAGAAGCGGGGCGACGAAATCGCACGGCTCACGCAGATGCTATTCGCCGGCGACATCAACGAGGACACGTTCAACAAGGCGTTCAAGAAGGCCAAGAGCGGCGAGCCGCAGGAGAGCCGCTTCGCAGGCCTAGCGCTTGCTGGAAGTGCTGAGGCTCGCTCGTCGATCCTTCGCAACCAGAGCTTGAACAACAACCCGCAGAACAAGATTGCAGACAACACGGCCAAGATGCTGCTTGAAGCCAAGAAACAAACCGAGAACCTTGTGAAGGTTGTGACGGGCGTGCAGAAGTTCCAAGTAGCAAAGTGGTAACAGGAGGACTATGCCGCATCTCAGAAACATTCCCGACCCCGCTGGCTGCTCATTCAGCCGAGACGACAAGGGACATCGCACTCACGTTGTATCTTGGCTTTCCGAATACAGTGACAGAGCGATTGACACGCCCCACATTGTGGGGCGTGAGCAATCGCCTCAGAACCGCTCATCTCATGCCAGCGACGTGAAGGCCCTGTGCGTCTCTTCCAACTGCGCCTTCTCAAGTCTCAGCGGCAGGCGTGGCATCGTCTTCAAGATCACAGCCACTTTCAACACTGACGTTGAGCCATTCGCAAACCCGCTCGATGAACCGCCTGTCGTTCGCTGGGGTTACACGGCTGACACGAAGATTGTCGAACACGACGTAAATAATGTCGCAATTTTGAACAAGGCCGGAGATAAGTTTGAGACTCCCGTTGAAGTCGAGGACGTTATCGAGTCCTTCACTTACACGTTCAACCTGCCGTACAACCCTCGCAATCTCGCCAAGACCTTCCGCAACAAAATCAACGATTCGGACTGGCTGGACTTCTTTGCCCGTACTTGCCGTTGTCGGGGGATTGAAATCTCCGAACGACAGACGGCGATGATTCCGACCGGCGAAGCGGACGACAAGAAGATTTACTATTGGACCGTTACAGGTGAGTTCGCCATTCGTGATGACGAATGGAAAGTCAGAATCCTTGAGCAAGGGTATCGGGAACTCAAGGGCGGCGTGCTTGTTGATATTTTCATGCCAGACGAGGACGGCAACCCAACCGAAGAGCGTGCATCGTTTCCGATTCTGCTCGACAACGCTGGCGCTGCTCAACTCGTTGGACCGAAAGTTCCTGTCTATACGGACTGGGATGTCATCGAGCAAGCAGACTTCGACAGCCTTGGCATTGAAACGCTGGAAGGGTTCTAAATGGCCGGAGAGCAAGTCTATTTCAGCGATGAACAGAACCGTCGTATCCGAGACTGCGTTCGTTCCTACGAACGCAGTCAGCCACGTAATCGCCCCCAAGCCATCAAGCCACGTTTCAGTGGCAGGCCGGGGAAGTCGCTGACTCGTTTTCAACTGCTCGAAGATTTGACGTGGGCCAATGGTCACGCCAAAGCGGCGATTATGACTCTGAACGAGTCCGATGAGTGGGAAGTCGCTGACGGTGCGACTGAGATCGAAGTCTTTGACCCGTACAAGGGCGGCGACAATCTGGAGAATCGTTGGGTTGGCCTCGAAGGCTATCAGGGTTGGTGTCAGAGGCGTGGCAGCGCTTCGTTCGTTGATGAAGGCGAGTCGGAGTCTGAAAGCGATGACGAGACGAGAGCCGTTTACGACATCGTGGAAATGGAGATGCTTGCTCCTTGGGTTATGTGGCACGCTTACGAAGCCATCGACCCAGACGACATGAAGTTCCGAGCCACGCTTGTTAAACATGATTGGGGCATTGCACCGGTCGAAGGTTCTGACACGTTCTTTGTCTACGCTCCCTTCGGCCATGAGCAAGACATTGTGGAGGGCGCTTACGGCCAAGCGAAGTACGACTACAGCCAAGGAAAGTACTACGTTGAGAGTTACCAGCACGTAGCGTTGCGGGCCACTGCGTTGCTCAACGGCGACTGTTGCAGCAGCGGCACTCCCTCAATCGACAATTTCGTAATTGATGTGCAAGGCGATTACTGCTTGCCGCCACCAACGACGCCCACGGTTGCAACAAATCCGAGGGGTCACGCAGGCATCGACAACGCCAAAGTATTGCTAGAGCGTGCTGGCTTGAAGAATGCGCCGGGCGATGCGTTCGAGTGGAATTGGGAAGTTGTCGGAATTGCCAAAGTTGCCCGAACGCCAATCGTTGATTTGCGAGTTAACACCGACGGCGACGTGCAATGCAAAAAGGCAACTATCTACGTCGAAGCGTGCGGCCCAGTCGGAGACTGGGAAAGCCTGATCGAGGGAACGGACTGCTAATGAAGATTGCGACCCGAGACGGGAAGATAATCACCTACGTTGGGCTGTTCGGCACTGGCATCAGAACAACAAGTTCTGATTGCTGTTGCCCGAGTGAATGCCCAGCGTGTAGCGGTTCTGTTCCCTCTGGATGGAGTCTGTACTTTTACAACACGATTGACGAGTGCGGATGTCTCGAAGGAGAGACGATCACAATTGACCGTGGCACGCCGCTTACTGGAAGTGATCCGCTCGACTGCGGCGGCTACATCGTCGGCGCTCCCAATGTTTGCAGCACGGCAACAGGCCGCATTCGTTGGATAGGCATTAACATCGGCGAGAGTGGCCCGCCCACTTACTTGCGGCTCTCGATGCGAATCGACACCGATCAGGAGTTTTTCGGCGTGACGCCACCGATTGGGAGTTATTCATTCTCTGGCAACCTGGGCGCTGACCCAGAAGCCGCAACCGGTGGCCCGTACGATTGCACCGAGGGTGGCACTATCCACGTCGATGGTTGGGTAACTCGCTTCTCTGCCGAATTGATTCACTTTGGTTTCGATTGCGACGTGACACCGATTCCATGAGATGCGATTTCAAGCGAACCGAACCGGGCAAGGTGCAATGCATTAACTGCGGGCGCATCGTGCCGACGAACAACGAGCCACATCGAGTGACAGCAGTTTGCAGAGTGGGGATGGCGAAGGCGGCAGCGAAGCGGAAAGATTGTGGATGCGGCAAGCCTAGATAAGGCATGACATATTACTTCTCAAACAACGCCGTGACTACGCTCGATGGCCCCGTAGCAAACGGCAGCGTAACGACCTTCACCGTAGTCGATGGAACATCGTTTCCCATCGGCCCCATTTTCATCGTCAAGATTGGTGACGAACTGATTGAAGTCATCGGACAATCAGACCCGCAGACGTGGTTTGTTAATCGTGGCGTGGAAGGAACTACGGGTGTTGCCTACAGCGGCGGGGAAACAGTGACCCACGTACTTACCGCTGGGGTAGTCGATGCAATCCAATTCACTGACGTAAAAGCACAAGAGGCTGTCGGCGATATGATCTCTGATACCGACACGATCAACCTGACATACACAGGCACGCCGAACCTTTACGCTGATGTAAAAGTCCAGAAGTCAATTACCTCCGACTCCTCGGGAATCAAGTTGGTTGGAGATGAGTCGTCGCCCGCTGCCGATCAGTACTATGGCACAGACTCTGGCTCATCGCTGGGCTTTCACGACTTGCCTAGCGGCGGGGGTGTTGCCATCAACGATATCGGAGATGCCACTGGTGCGGGCAGTGTGGCGCTAGGTTCAAACTCGTTTGAGATTACAGCAGGTGGCGTGCAAGCATTGAATATCACGTCGTCGATGGGTGCGCCTGATATTACAATTGGCGGCACTGTGTTGATTGGGTCAACTGGTGGCTATACCAGTCTGACCGGTTACGTCAGTGTGGGCAACAGCAGCAGCGCAGTAACGTGTGGTGCGGCTGGCGGCACGCTCGCTTTCAACGGATGTACGCCTGTTGGATTGCAGACGATGCCGCTGAACTCTGACGATAGTGGTGCTGGGTTGCAATCGTCATTCAACACGCTGCTTGCCAAGTTAAACACGCTTGGCCTAGTCGGCATCGACATCTAAATCAGCCCCGCTCGAATCATGCGGCCAAAGATGTCACGAGCGATTACCGGACAGATCGAATTACCCAGCGCCTTGACCCTGGCTAATTCACGCTTGAAAGCCACTCGGTCGGATACCCCATCAGGCCGACCATAAACAAGTGGTTGGCCACGTAATGCCCGCTCGGTCTCGGCTCTCTGCCGTGCAGTCCAAAGGCCCAGCCAATCATTTGTGCCGTTAGATTCGAGCAATCGTCCCAAGTCTCGTAAGATCGTAGGCAGTTCTGTAGTTGCTGGGCGTCCATCGCTCTGGGCGTAGGCAACAATCCAGACTCGTTGCCGGTTGTGCGGAAGGCCATAGTCGCAGGCTCGAAGAGTTCGCCATTCCGCATCATACCCGCAGTTGGCCAAGTCATTGAGGACTCGTTGAAAGCCTCGATTGAACAGGCCTCGAACGTTTTCGATGATGCACGCTTGCGGCTTGAGTTCGGAGATAAGCCGTGCATACTCAGACCAAAGACCGGACCTCTCGGCTGTGATTCCTCGCTTCTTGCCGGCGCTGCTAACGTCCTGGCAGGGGAAGCCCCCCGTGATAATCCACTCTCCGCCATACTTCTCCTTGAGTTCGTTGCCGTTGATCTTCGTGATGTCGCCTAGTTGAATTGCCTCAGGGAAGTGATGGGCATAGACTCGGTTGCAGTATTCGTCGATGTCGCTGTTGAAGTGGTTCTCAAACGTGAGTCCTGCCCAGCGAGCCGCCAGAGCGAAGCCGCCGATGCCACTGAAAAGATCAAGATAGTTCATCTCCTTATTGAGTGGAGATGGCTTCAATTCTTCACGTCACATAGTTTGGAATATGCTCGACGCTAAGTTCCAAGGCGTAATGCCACGTCTCTTGTCCGGTGCCCCACGCAACGGCGTAGGTTACGCCGCCTGCTCCAACGGCAAACCTTGTTACCAACCCGCCAATCCGCTCTTCTCGCATTCGGAGAAAGACAACATCGCCAATCTCAAATGCTACCTCGACAGTAATTTTCATTACCTTATTGAGTCAGCACGGCTTCAATTCCTAACGACGGCATCGACGAAATAAGAATCGCCCAACGGCTCGAAGGGGGCGGCGCTCTCCAATCCATCGGCCTGCTCTGCGGAGCGGGCGAAACGGTCGGCCTTGAACTTGGGCGCAGAAGTCTTGTTGTGGGAATGGCTCTGGGATTCGAGAAGCATCGAATGGAATCTCGTAGGAAGCCTTCACGAAGTGCTCGGCCTTAACAGCCGGTTGGTTTAGAGAGTGCTTGAGCGTTGCCACGCTCAAGCACGTTAGGAAGACGAGAACAGGGCCAAGTAGATTCATGCCGTATCTATGGAGCGGGTGAGCAATTACGCTAGAGTGATCCCCTTAGAAACAACATCAGGAGTCCGCAGCCGTGGCCAAGAAGAAGTCCGCCGGTATCAACAAGTCGCAAGTCATTCGAGACTATATGGCCGCAAATCCTGAGGCGAAGCCGAAGGATGTTGCGGCGGCTCTCACGGCTGAACATGGGGTCAGTTTCACCCCGCAGGCTGTGAGCATGACGAAATCAAACGACAAGAAGGCCGGGAAGAAGAAGCCGGGCAAGCGTGGGCCGAAGCCACTGAAAAAACCGATTCATGTTGGCAATCCTCTTCATGGCGATGCATTCAATAACGGCCTCGTAGCCATTGAAGCCGCAGGAGCACTACTCATGGCCTGCGGATCGGTTGAGACGGCTCATAAGACGCTGGAAGCAATTGCCCGAGTAGCGGGATTCAGGACGGGGAACGGGTAGTATGGCCAAGAAAACTCAGTCCGAGATTGAGGCTGAAGGCTTAATGGCGTTTATCGACGCACAATCGCAAGTGATCGTCACTCAATGCGATAACTTCGCCCGCCTTCTCGGGCGTGACTCAAAGGATCACACACACACTGGCAATCTATGTGAGCATCTTCTTCGGGAATGGTTGCGAGGGTTTTTGCCGAAGCGGTTTTCAATCGACAAGGGATTCATTTTCGGGAGGTCGCAGAAATCCAATCGGCACTGTCCGGAAATAGACTTGCTGATCCACGATGAACAATACCACAGCCCGATCTATCGAATGCAAGACATCGTCATTGTCCAACCAGAAGCAGTTCGAGGGATCATTCAGGTAAAGAAAACGCTTAGCCACCGACGCAGGGCAGCAGAGTCTCCGAGCCACCTCGAAAGAGGATTGGCAAACATTCGCAACGCCACCGAGTTCCTCTACGAGCAAAAGAACGCTGGCGAAATCTTCTGCGCTGTTATCGCAATGAGCGGCGACTTACCTGAAACCGGCAAAGAGACTTTTCCTAATACCTGGAAGGCGTCGGGAATCGATCCGAACTTAGCTCCGCATTTCGTTGGCTCGCTTCAAGGACGCTTCGCAATGCCGTCGCTTACGACGAATAAGGTTGAAGTGTGGCCCTCAACACTGCGCATGCACAATATCGCCATGCCGTTCTTTCTCTCACGAATGCTGGCAAGACTCTTGGCGAACAATGAGCGACCGTTCTATTACCCGACTGACGCAAAGTCGGCTTATTCCTTTCCACTGATCGAAGTCCAGTGAGTCTTTCCAGCATTACTTGTTCGCTGCTTCGTGCAAAAGTAGGATTGCCGAGGCGGTCGCATTGATGGCATAGCGAGCGATAAAATCATCAGGCGACTTCGGCTGCGTACCCTGCCCATGGGATTTGCTAAGCCTGTTCCGCAGCGTTGCAATGAGCGTAAGCGGATCAGCGAAGAATGTCGGCAATCCTGTGTTCGTGATGATCGTGCTAATTAAGGGCTTCGCAGTGTCGTTCTGTTGATATGGCCAGCCCTTCTTGTCGCAAATAATCTTCATCACGCTCTCGAACGCCGAGCAACACTTGGTCAGGCAGTCATCGTAGTCGTGCTTCTTGAAGTCTTCGAGCGCTTCGAGAAACTCCTCATTCGCCGTTTTGTATTCGGTGGCTGCGAGAAGATGCAGCGCAGGTTGTATCGCTTGGGTATGCGTCACAGTATTGTCAATGCGGATCAGGCACTGTGAATCTTTGTTGAACTCGTAGCCTAGGCCATGTTCTCTGAAACGATGATTCAAGGCTGCGACAGCATCTTCCGGGGTTGTTGCTGGCTTCGAGTTTTCATCTTCATCTTCCAGGAAGAACGGATACGCCCTGAACGTGAGTTCGATGATGTCCAGGACCAAAACCAAGTTATCTGAATTGAGCAACGCATCGACTAACTGATTTTCAGCACCGCCCTCGTTGCTGAGTTCCAAGAGGCCATGTTCCTCGCACACGATTTTGTGGATGTAGTTCAGAAGTCTATTCGCCTGACGTTGTGTGCTCGTGTAGTACAGCGAGATTTTGAAAATGGAATCTCTCCAAATCCAAAGCACCTGATTTCTGAACTCAGTGGGAAGGTCGTCGTAGGTGAAAGTATCGGGAAGCGACTTGTTCCTTTTCGAGAAGACATCGAACATCAGAAACCTCGTTCAGCAGGCGGCGAAGGATTCAGAACGAGTTTCATAATATCCGGCATCCGAGCGGGCTAAAACGGACTACCCCGCAGCCGAAAGGGGTAGTCGAGGGGGTAGTTTTCTGGAACTCACGCAGGTTTTACAAACGAAAAAACCCGCTATAAGTCCTTGCCTTACAGCGGGTTTCGGATTTAATGGGCGGTGGGGGACTCGAACCCACGACATCCACTGTGTAAGAGTGTTTTTTTCTGGCGACCATGCGTATTTCGCTGGTTTGGCGCTATGTTCTTGGGTAAACTTCCTTTTGGGCGTCCCGATTTACCCAAGAATTTACCCAAGGGAAGCGAAAGTGATTACTAAAGGTCAAAGAGTTAAGTTCAAACCGGAGTGGTCTGATCCGGGCGATGAGTCAAAGACTTTCGTGGCAGTTGACGACGAATCCAAAGGACGGGTGACAGTCGTCTGCCTTCTCGGTCTGGCGATCAATCCGACGCAGGTCGTGCGGGTTGACATGATTCAGCAGGAGGGTTCAGACAATGCCACGTAAGAACCTAGCAGGAACTTTTGAAGGTTCGCCCGCATTCCGCTGGACTCGCATGGTGCGTGGCGTGCGGTGGCGTTTGCTCTGCCGTCCTCAGATGCGAGACGAGAATAAGCCGCACACCGGATACCTCGGCCTGCCTGAATCGCAGTGGACAAAAGAGGGTTCGCAAGCTGCGGCAAACGACTGGTGGGAAAAACATCAGGTGCCCGTTCAGCCGAACCCGGTCGAGGAACTAAATCAGAAAGTCGCCGTGATCGGTCGAGCGATTGACCGGGCAGGAATCGTCGATCCCTCGCCCGCAACCTTAGATGCCTTTGTCGATGAATTCGTTTCGGGAAAGTTGGTCGAGTCCAAAACAGCGCAAACGGTTGGCAAGTGGCGTGATGAATTCCTCGCCTTGAAAAAAGCTGACGGCGGCAGGAGGTCCGGCAGGTTCGACAATCTCAAGCGTGCCGTTGATCGGTTCGTGGCCAGCCTGCCGGATGGGGCCGGTGTCGATGCCGTGACTGAGGAGAACTACCGCAAGTTTTTCAAAGCGATCACGAGTGCGGATCATTCGGCCTACTACAAACATGACACGCTGCAAGACGTGAAGACTTTTATAAAGTTCCTTTATCAAGAACGGCAGTTGTCCGAACCACTTCGCAACCTCGATTCGCTCAAGGTGAAAATTGTTGACCATGCCGTGCAAAGCTTCACGGTCGAGGAACTGCGTTTGATTCTGCGTGATGCGA
Organism: Anatilimnocola floriformis; assembly: GCF_024256385.1. NCBI lineage: Bacteria > Pseudomonadati > Planctomycetota > Planctomycetia > Pirellulales > Pirellulaceae > Anatilimnocola > Anatilimnocola floriformis. The sequence continues at coordinate 48,841 of NZ_JAMLFW010000004.1, read as the reverse complement.
CCGGACCACTCCGCTTGTTCGTCTGGCTTTTTGCAAACTGCGGAATGAGACAGAAAGATGTTAGCTCGATCACTCACGCCATGTATGCCGGTGGCTACCTCACCCGCAAGCGTGGCAAGACTGCGGACCACGCACGAGCGCCCAAAGTCTCCCACAAACTTTGGCCCGAAACGTTGGCGTTGATCGAGCAGCACCGCACGACGGGCAAAGGTTCCGATTTGCTCTTTCTTCAGGAGAACGGGAAACCGTGGGTGATGGATGACACGTTAAACAAAAATGAACGTCGCTGCCGTGACGATAACTTCGCCGCACTCTGGCGGGATTTTGTCGAGACTCACCCGCAGCGATTGCCAGCAAAGCACCTGCGAGGCTCAGCGGCGAACCTGATTCAGGGGAACAATCAGATCAGCCTGCAAGTGAAGTTCCTTGCCGATGTGCCCTCTGGCGTGATCCTGAAGCATTACATCGACCCGACGCAGGAGCAGCTTGACGAGGCGATAACCGGCTTGCGAACGACTATCGGGAAGATTGGCAAGCCGCAGGCAGCAAAACCCGTTTAAGCTCGATTCTGACACGCTTTTGATAGCCCCTTGCGACCGATGCGAGGGGCTTTTTTTATGCGCCGAACCATCGCCAGAATGATTTGCGAGGCTGCGGCTGCGTGAGTTCGGCAATCCTCGCCTCGGCTGCGGCAAGCCGTTCACGCATCAACTCGCAATCTGCCTTTCGCTTTTTGTCTCGATGAACTTGTGCATCATTGTGGCATTGCTTGCACAAGTTCATCGTGCCGTCTTTGGCGTATATGTGTTTATAAAATTGAGAAAGCGGTTTCTCGTCGCCGCACTTCCGACAGGTTTTGTTTAGCATCTGACTCCATGTGTATAAAAAAACCCTCGCAGCCGAGGAGCCTGCGAGGGAAGCTTAAAAAGAGGATAACCCTATGACGAGAGTATATGCCCACTTTATATATGCCGCATTTTCAAAAACCGGTTTTTGAAAATGTGGAAACAAAAAAACCCTGCGGTGTGGGAATCTGAACTACCACACCGCAGGGCCACTTTCCCATCACAAGATGGGGCCTGCTGGAGAACGCCAAAACTTTACAAAAGACTACTCCGCCTGCTTTGTTCTATAGTGCTCGATCAACTTCAATTCCTTTGGGCTGAACCATTCCGGCAACCCATCGCTGAAGATTGCATATAGGTCTGCCCAGAATGTTCGTTCATCAATCGGCATCCCTCTGATCTTCGTTGCGAAATTTATAAATGGGGACTCACGCTTCATTCGCCCCCTTGCTTCTCAGTCCATGCGTTGTGGGCATCCTGAACAGCATTGAGCATCCCTTGCATTTCGGACAACTCACGAATGCCGATCCGCAGTTTAAGTTTCTTTCCCTCGCTGCTCGTGACGGTCACAATTGAAAACGGGTGACGATTTGCGTTGCCCGTCGTGATAATGTCCAACTTCGCCGGACATGTCCAATAGAATTCTTTAGCTGCCATTCTCTACCTTGCTTCGTTCAGTGACCCACTGTTGTAAAGCGGCGGGGTCAATTCGCCGTGTAATTCTCGCAGTGCCGCTAACCGGGATGGCTGGCAAACCCTGCGTCTCAATCAGTATCAACACCATACGGGTGCTGATATTCAAAATCTTCGCTACGTCCTTTGTGGTGTAATACTCACGCATTGATACCCCGCAACTCGTCGAAGTGCCATTGCAGTTCGTCAAACTGATCGTCGGTCAGTTCATCAAGATCGATGCCGCAGCGGTCACATGTTTCGCCTAGTGACTCGTCATCACTGCTATACTCAGCGGCCAACTCAGCCTTCATTTGCTTCAACATTCCCATTTGCATTCCCTTCAAAAAAGGGCATCGTGCCCGATTGTCATTTCCGTATATCTCAGTATATGCCGTTTCTTCGGAATGTTAAGGGAAGAAAGGAAAGATAATAGATATATCAATTCGGCGACGTTCGGGAATTTTACAAATTGAAAAGCGAGGGGCAGCGGCCTGGCGTGTGGGGATACGGGCGAGGGCGCAGCGAGCACAGAATTGAAAAAACAATTCGGGCCAATTGAAATATCAATCGGGAGGGCGGGGAGCTATGTAATCTGCCGCAGCCGGGAATAGGTAAAATGACTCAGTGGACAACCATACACTGAGGTAAATTACATAGTCGCCTGAGGTAATTTACATAGTGCCCTGAGGTAAATTACATAGTCGCCTGAGGCATTTTACCTATTGCCTGAGGTAAATTACACACTATCAATAGGACCAATAGGGGATTAAGAGAAGAAACAAGAGTCAGTCACCAGTCAGCCGCCGCTACGCTCTGGCTGCCCGGCAGGGACGACTGACTCCCTTCGGTCGCCTGCGGGGGGAGCTTCGCAAATCAAGCTTCTAGCAAGCCTGCCCGCAGTTTATCCACAGTATGCTGCCGCAGCTAAAAACGAAGTCCCTTCCCCGCCCCCGATTTTTCAAAATGTTGTTTTCAGGAAATTCAGCCCCGCAGGGAAAACAGTATATACGGCGGCCCCGCCCCCCCTCGCCCCCGCCCCCGCCCCTCGCCTCAAAAATTCACTAGACCCGTCAAGTATCATTTGCTAGAATGCGATATATCAATAGTCACCATTTTCCGAAGGGGTGAAGCATAGATAGAGTGGTTCCCGAACGGGAAGCCTTTTTGTAAATAAAGATACGCAGGAAGCCATGTTGCATAAACATGGCTTTTTGTGTTTTTGGCCTGGAAGCAATTTGCGCTCAGCGGTATAAATAAAGTATCTTATATTTATTTACAAAAGGAATCTCATGAAGGAGACCAAAAAGCGGTCTATCGTTCTGTCCACAACGACACAGTGCCCGCTGAATTTCGCCGAACTAGTCGTCTATAGCTATTGCTGGTTCAGGCAGCGGAAAGGCTTGCCGATCACTCGCATCGGCATCGAACGTGATACCGGCCTAACTCGCAAAGGGTTAGACGCAGCCGCAATCACCAATCTCTGTAATACCGGCCTGCTGACTGTTACCGGTAACATTATCAAGGCGAACGAACCGCCCGCACACTATTTCCATGTGCCAAAAAAAGAAAAAGCGAAATTCCCGTTTTGCTATTTTTCATATTATGTCCGTTCGACTAACTCTGAACTCTCCGCCCGAATGAACGTGTTGTATTGGCGGATCAGCGACAACCCATATCAATCGATTGCGACGTATGCCGGCTCGCTAGGTCTGACTTGGAAAACGGTCAAGGAGAATCTCAAAGACCTACGGGAGCTAGGTCTAGTGGCCGAAGACAATATCGTTGCCGTGCCGCCCGCAGAAGCCTTACACAGCCTTTGGAAGGACAAGGACATACCAAAGGCCAAGCCGGTTCAACGTGCCGCAGAATCGCACGAGCGTGACGACAGGGAATCATCAGTCGCCACTGCCACCGCAACGATGGTCAAGGCAAAGGCGAAACCGAAACCGGTCACAGCGAAACCTCAGACCGCAGCCGCTGACCGTGACTATTCACAGACAGCCATCGAGGCATTTGAGATTCCCACCGTTTTTGAACTCGAAGAGTATGAGGCGCACAAAGACGGGGAAGCCTTTCGCCGCAAAGTGAATTTGATCGGTAACAGGCTGCGAGAATGTAACTACACAGATGACGATGTTGCCGAAGTGTTGCAGGCGATGGTCACTATCAGCGGCGTGAGGGGATTCTATCGAACCGAGGAGTTTATCGGCCTGAGCCTATCTGACCTAATCACGCAGGCCGAAAGCAAAAGCGCCACTAATCGGGCCGGTGGTAAATTCGGCGGCAGGAACTCGAAAGGCATCTTGATAAGCATGATAAAGGAATGGCTGCCGATCCAAAACCTCGCTCGTGGTCGTGGTGCCCCTTGCTGGCGATATTGCGAAGTCATCCAGATTGAGTAAGTCCAGAAACGAAAACACCCAGCGATGTAACAACCGCTGGGTGTCGTCGTCAAGATTGTTAGAGAAGCTCATTCAAAGACTTCACCTTATCTATGCCGCTCGACTAGATATTTCCATGCCAAACCGAGCACCACGTTTCCAACCCGTCACACGAACCGCACGAAGCCTTAAAAAGTCTGACCCGTTCTATTCATCAAGACGATGGGTAGATGAGACAAGACCGGCGAAACTAGCCCTCAATCCGTGGTGTGAGTGCGGCTGCGGTCGTTTGGCGCAAGAAGTCCACCACATCATCCCTAAGGACGTTTGCCCCGATCCGCACGCCATTTCGAATCTGATGAGCCTTACGAAGTCTTGCCACAGCCGCATCACAGCAACCCAGCGGCGATAACCCGTCTGAAGATGTCGGCGGCGATGATCGGGCAAATCGAATTGCCCAAGGCTTTGACTCTCGCTAATTCACACTTGAAAGCCACTCTGTCGGATACCCCATCAGGCCGCAGAGAAACAAGTGGTTGGCCACGTAATGCCCTTTCGGTCGAGGCTCGTTGCCGTGCAACCCATACTCCCAGCCAATCAGCAGTGCCGTGAGGTTGTGTGCGTTCTCCCATGTTTCCCACGGCCTGAGGTTGTTCTGCATCTGCTGAGCATCGAAAGCCCGTGGGGTAGGCAACAATCCACACACGTTGGCGGTTGTGTGCAAGGCCATAATCGCAGGCTCGAAGAGTTCGCCACTCCGCATCATACCCGCAGTCGGCCAAGTCATTGAGGACTCGTCCAAAGCCTCGATTGAACAACCCTCTGACGTTCTCGATGATGCACACTGTCGGCCTGAGTTCAGAGATAAGCCTTGCATAGTGAGTCCAAAGACCGGACCTTGCACCGTCGATCCCTGCACGTTTCCCGGCGCTCGACACATCTTGGCAGGGGAATCCCCCGGTGATGATCCATTCGCTTCCATATTGCTCCTTGAGTTGATTACCGTCGATGCTCGTGATGTCTCCCAGACACTGCGAGGACGGGTAATGGTGTTGATATACGCTGTTGCAGTAGGCATCGATGTCACTATTGAAATGATTATCACAGGTGATGCCTGCCCACTCTGCCGCCAAGGCAAAGCCGCCGATCCCACTGAATAGGTCTAGGTAGTTCATGCACTTATTGAGTGTGCCAATGAACAAAAACCTGAAGAAAATATAAAATTTACAACTCTTTGATAGTTGTCATTTTTTTTGGCACGGGTGCGAATCTGTTGGCCGCTTGCCCGTGTGTAGATTTTTTTGCCCGATTTTCGGCCTGAACCGGGAAAATTCGCCATCAATGGTGCTTATATAAAGCATGGGAAAGCCTAAGAAAGAATCAGCACCGGATTGGTTGACCGGAAAAATAGCACGAACCTACTTCTATAGTCGCCTCAAAGAGTTGCCACCGCTCGATAGTGGACAGCGTGAATTGCTCGCCAAAGCTGCGGCAGAACACGAATCGTATGTCTTGATGCAGGCGATGATTGAGCAGCAATCACAGACACCCGAAGGAATATTCCTTCCCGGTAGCAACGGCAATCTCGTTCCGCACCCTGCCCTTGGCTTGCAGCAGAAGTATGGTGCAGCGTTGCGAGATTGGGAGAAGCAATTGCGGGCGAGTCTTGAAACCTCAGCACCGCAATCGACAGGTGAGAAGTCTAACCTCGATAGGCTGATGGAGGATGAAGAATGAAAATCGTAACAGGAGCACGATGCAGATAGAGAATGATTTGTTCGTCCTGCCGTATGACGAACTATGCCGACAGCAAGGAATGTATGTCGATCTGAAGTTGCCGAAAAAGATCATTCGCTTTTGTGAAGAGTTCTGCACGCTCACGGATGATTGCTACAACGGGCCAGCCGGTCGCAAGGTGACGTTGCTGCCGTTTCAAAAGGCGCTCATCAACACCATGTATGGGTGGCGCAAAAAAGATGGCCGGTTCCGCACGAGATATTGCCATGTGTATTGCCCGAAACGGTGTGGTAAATCCGTGCTCATGAGTTGTCTGTCAGCGTTCCATTCACTCGCCGATCAACGGGCTGATGTGATTCTTACTGCGTCCTGCGTGCCGCAGGCCATGAACTTGTTCAAGCGTATTCGTGACTTCATCGAATCGAGCGAGGATCTTGCCAAAGACTTCTGGCCACGGGAACACCTGAAGCAAATCGTCAACAAGAAAACCGCCAGCACGATTCACATTCTCAGCAGCAACCCTGAGGGCAAATCATCTTACAGCCCCACGCTGATTGGGTTCGATGAGTTCGCCGAGATACCTAGGACCGCTGCACAAACGGTGTGGGATAGGCTCACCCGATCCGGTCTTGATCGCAGCATGAAGTTTATTCTCACGATCACGACCCCCCAATTTGATTTGAGCCACCTTGCTTTTGAAAAATATAAATTGTGCAAGAGCATCCTTGAGGGGAAGTGCGACGACACCGCAGTGCTGCCTGTCGTATATGAAGCACCGGAGAACTGGCGAGACAATGTTGAGGCGGCACTCGATCAGTGTTTCCCGGCGCTCAACATGACGGTTGACAAACGTGACTTGCTCGACGATTGGCAATCGGCACAGGGGAAACCGGGCGAAGAATATAATTTTGAAACTCTGATGATGGGCCGATGGGTGGGCAGCAGCGAAACGTGGCTGAACCAAACCTATTGGCAATCGTGTTGCGGGATGGTGAATGAGAGCGACTTCTACGGCAGCGTCGTTGACATCGGCCTCGACTATGCAAGCAAATTCGACATCTGCTGCTACACGATCACGACAGAACGCAACGGCATTTACCAAAGCTTCCCCCGATACTTCATCCCACGAGGCGAGAACAATTGCATTGCCGTTGAGCGTGGCGAGACAGACAACATCAACTATCTATCGCTCTCGGCTCACCCGCAATACAAGATGACGCTGACCGATGGGAACGTGGTTGATTCTTCGGCACTCATTCAATCGCTGAAGAGGGACGCAGCACACTTCAATATCCGCAGCATCCGGTTTGACCCGACACGCACTGAGGGATTCCGGCAGTTGATCGAGCAACAACCAGAGTTCAGAGGGAAGCTGATTGAAGTTCCTCAGACGGTTTATCACATGTCGCCAGCGTTCTCGATGATTGAGCGCATTGTTTCGGCAGGTCAGTTCAAGACACCGGATAACCCGATCACCAATTACTGCGTGAGCAACTGCAAGCCGGTGCGGGATAAGCATGATCGTTTAGACGTTGTGAAGTCTGGCCACTACAACAAGATCGATTTTGTCGATGCCCTCGCTTGCAGTCTGACGGCATGGCTTGAACACAAAGTTGATCCAAAGGCATTGCCACCCGGTAATGTTTGGGGCGAAACCGTGGGATAGCAACTACATAGGGTATGCCTAATTTCAATATACAGAGTAAGAACATCCCGTGGATGTTGGCCGATCTGCAAGAGCAGGAGCAAGACGACAACCGTGACACTATCTCAGCGAACCCGCTGACTGTCCCTGCGTTCTTCAATGCGATTCGGGAAGTCAGCAGCGGTATTGCGAGAACTGACTTGTGGGTGCGTAAGGTTTTGCCGAATGGCGCCAAAGAGAATGACAAGCAGCACCCAGCATTTAGCCTGTTAAGTCACAAGGCCAACCCGTTCACAACGTCCTTTGAATTCCTGAGGACGCTGCACAGTTCGGCGATTCGGAAAGGTGACGGGTTTGCGTTTATTGATCGTGATGAAACCGGCACGCCTATCGGCCTATACAACTTGAACGCCGATCAGGTGTATCCGGTTCGTGTCGTGCAGCGAGGCATCGTCATCGAGCATTACTACACGGTCAACACCGGCACCGGATATTTCGATGTGCCGTATGACGACATGATTCACATCATGAACTTGCCAAGCGATGAAGCGGGCGAATCTTTTTCAGCCCTCGACATGCTCAAGCTCGCTACGAAAAAAGCCAATGCGATTCAGCGGTTTCAATATCTGTATTTCCAAAACGGTTCGCACATCTCAAAGGTGGTTCGCATCCCCGGTTTCATGACACCGGAACAACGCAAGGAACTGCTAGATAATCTGAAGTGGATTAACGAAGGGCTGAAGAATTCGCACAAGCTCGCAGTGCTGCACGGTGGTGCGGAACTCTCCACAGTAAATCTCAATGCTCAGGAGATGGAACTATCTGCCCTCAGTGAAGCCACGCTCACGGACATTGCCAATGCTGTCGGCCTGCCTGGCACTCGCATCGGTGCCCGTGGTTCGATCAGCTACGGCAGCCTTGAGCAAGACAACTTGTTGTTCGCTCAAATGCTCGACAACTGGTTCACCAATGATGAGGCAGAGTTCTCGGCGAAGCTGCTGCGGCCACGGGAGATTGACACCCACGTAATCGAATTTGATCGTGGTTCGTTCCTCGCATCCGATCCTAGCTACCAGCAATTGCAGCTTGCGAAGTATGCGGCCAAGGTGATTTCCCTCGATGAAGTGCGCAGCAAGCTCGGCGAATCGGGCACGTTTGAACCCGAACCGGAACCGCAATCGCCGCAGGCCGCAGCCGCTGGAAGTCAACCGGCAGAATCTGGAAGTCAAACGAATGACTTCCACGAGGCGAAGGAATCGGCCGCAGGCGGTCTGACGTTCGCCGCACTCAAGCGACTGAAGAAACGATTAGTCAAGTCAGTGGCGGCAGGGAAGTATTCTCTGACCGATCACGAGCGGGTAATCAGGTCTGCCCTCGATGGGTTGGATGCCACACCTGTTATCGAGCAACTGGAAACAATGCAGGCCGAACTAGATAACGTGCTGCCGGAACAAAGACAAGGAGTGATCGAGAAATGGAACATCAACGATTCTGTAAACTTACTTTTAGCGTAGTTACACCTGCGGTTCAAATCACGCAGCAAGACGACGGCGGCGAATACTTCCGAGGATATGCCGCAGTGTGGTTCAATCGGTCGAACCCTGGAACAACTTGTATCAGGGGCGGAATGCACTATCGAGTCAATCGCCATGCGTTTGACAAAGTAATCACGAGCAAGCTACAGATACCGATTTGGTATAACCACGACGACAACTATATTCTTGATCCCGCAGGTGAAATCACCCCTGATGACTTCGGCATGGCGTATAGCCTGCGGTTCGATGCCGATGATCCCGATCACGCAAAGGTGCGTGCGAAGATTCGCAAGGGCATCGTTCAAGGTTCTTCGTGGCAAGGCGAATGTGCCTACAACGAATATCGAGAGGGGCCATACCTAGTGCGTGAGATTGTGGACATTGACCCAACTGGCAGGGTTGAGTTCTCGATTGTAAACAGCCCTGGATTCAAAGCAGCAAATACCGGCACAAGTTTTTCAGTGGTTGCTGACTAGATACCTGATAACGCCACCCAAGCGTGGCAGCAGTCCCCCAAGTCGGGACACACTTATCAGGTATTATAAAATGAAGAATGTAACCGAACTCGCTAAGTTCCGTGAGGAATTGGAACTGGCTGCAAATGAACAAACACAAATTGCCGATTTGATTCAATCGGAAAGCCGGGCAATGACTGACACCGAGATGGCTCGGTTTGATGAATTGGCCGATAAGAAAGTAGAACTCAAAAAACAGATTGCTACTTTTGAACGTCTCGAAACTGTAAAGAGTGACAAGGCTAGTGACAAGTTCGCTGCCCCTGTTATTCACACGAAGAAAGCAAATGTCGGCGACGCTGGCCGTGCATGGTTGACCAATGGTGTCGATCAATTATTCAAGAGCGAATACGCTGATGCCGCTAACGACATCGGTTTCAAATGGCGCAATGAGTCATTCAGCACGAAGCTATACAGCAACTCCGAAATGCTGCAATTCTCGTCTGATGGTCAAGTCAAGGGCAATGCCGCTCGTGGTGGTTACTCTGTAAACGACTTAGTTATTCAAGGCTTTGAACGTGCGTTGAAATCGTTCTGGGGTTGGCAAGACATTGTGACCGTCGTCAGAACTCCAAAGGGTGATGACTATGGTGTATTGTGCAACAACGATACCGGCAACTTGGCAGGCTACGTTGCGGAAATGGGAACAGTTCCAGCGACTGACACCACGTTCGCCCGCAAGACTTTGAAAGCCTACAAGATCGGTTCGGGTATCTATCCGGTATCTAGCGAACTGATTGAGGACAGCAGCGAAGACATCATGTCCCTCGTGGGCTACAACAACGGCACACGTTGTGCCCGTTTCTTGTCGCAACAAATCACCAATGGTGACGGCAACACCGGTCACATCCGTGGTTTCACCAATGATGTTACCCAAGGTTATGAAACCATCTACGTTGATGCAGTGACTGACGCTGACATGGTCGGCCTATATTTCACGCTCGATGAAGCTTATCGTAACTCGCCTAAGTGTGCGTGGATGATGCACAGCTTGATCGCTGCCGGGTTGGTCTTGAATAACGGCAACCTTACCACGAACGGTTTCACAGGTGCGCCTCAGTTGTCGTATCTCGGCAAGCCGATCTTCATCAATGACAACTTACCATCGACGTTTGAAGCTGGTGAACCATGCGTTTACTTCGGCGACTGGAGCAAGTTGAACGTTCGCATCGTTCGTGACGTTACGTTCGGTGTTGATACTTCTATCTTCTTCAAAGAAGAAGCAGTTGCAACCAAGGCTACCTTGCGTGCTGACTCGTTGTTAATCGACGCAGGCACTCATCCGGTATTGTCGCTGGTTGTGAATGGTGATTCGGGTGCTCCACACTATCACGAATAATTGACACAAGACGATGACTAATCGAGCGATTCCCTAGCGAGTCCAAAGGGCTGTGACACGGCCAGCCACGCAGGGAGCAACCGCAAGATTGGGTGCCGTAAACACCGGGGCTGTGCCACGGCAAGTTGCGGCCTACCGTTTGAAACAAGCCCACGACATTCGGGAGAGTGCCGTGGGTTTTTTCGTTTGCACACTACATAGGGTATGAGACAACGCATCGAAACAATTGCCGCATTGCCGCTCGACTTCAATTGCCTGAAAGAGCATCTGAATATCGAACACGATTTTGATGATAGGCGCATCGCTGCAACTGCGTGGGCAGCCATCGGCCACATCGAGGATGAGACGAACCGAACCTTTGCACCCGCAACCTATACGGAAACCCTCGCAGGCTTCCCGTGCAAGATCACCCTCGACTATCCACCGGTGACAACCCTCGAATCGATCACGTATTACGACAGCGATAACGAACTTGTGACCATCGACACCGATGATCTGTATCAAGTTCACGGCACGCAGAAGTCAGACGTTTACCACAAGACGGCCTGGCCTGCGACATTCAACAGGCCGGACGCAGTGACGATCACTTGGAACGCAGGCGAAACACGATTGCCCGCACAAATTGAACAAGCAGTGAAATTGCTTGTCGCTGCATGGAATGAAAACCGGGAAGCGGAAATCACCGGCACAATCGCAACACAAATGGGACTCGGCCTAGATCGGGTGTTGCTCAAGTGGAGAGTTAGACCTTATGCGTAGCGGACAACTGAGACACAGAATATTTATACAAACGCCACCCGATGGCCCGGCTGATGCTCGTGGTTTCAAGACGGGCGAATGGGAAACATTATATAACCTCGTCCCCTCGTCTGTCGTTGACTTGCAGGGATTGGAATTGATTCGGGCGCAGAAAGTCGTGGCCGAAGCAACCGTGCAAATTGAAATCAGATTCCACGCAGGAATCGACACAACCTGCCGTGCGAAGTTTGGAAATAGATTTTTCCAATTGCTGCATGTGAACAACGTCGATCAGCGAAACATCAAGCAAGTGATCCTTGCCAAGGAGATTCGATAATGGCAGTAGTAATCAGGGGTGCTAGAGAATTTGAAATCAAACTTGGCAAGCTTGGAAAGAATGCAAAGAAGTTCCTGCGGAAAGGAACTCGCAAGGCAGCCAAACTTATACAGACAAAGACAAAGCAGAATCTGGAAGAGCGTGAGCAACCACCTGATGACAGCGGCGATCTTGAACGTGGTGTCAAAGTCAAGGCATTGAAACGCAAGCGAGGGCGAGTGGGCCACCGTGTTACTTCCACGCTGCCAAAGGGTAAGCAATACAACATGGCACAGGAATATGGCTGGACTACAAAGAGCGGACGCAAGATGCCGGGCAAACGTCATATGCGGGATGCCGGTGAGACTGAAGAGCAGGCCGCACTCGATGCCGTGAATGAATCATTAGACGACGCAATAAGGAGTCAATTTTGAGTGACATTGGAATAGGGTTTCGGGCATGGCTGGCGACGTTAGCCGTTGATCTGGGCATCGATCCTGAGAAACCCGGCAGCATACAGCAAGACACCATCGACGAGAACGCACCCGACGATTACGTGTGGTTCCACCGTAGGGGCAGCATCAGAGATTGCAACCTCGATGGAACTAAGCGTGGTTTCACTGATACAAGCTTCGACGTTGAACTAGTCAGCGATGACATCGACGCAGCACAAAGCATGGCGGCAGTTATCAAAGATGAACTGCACGCATACAAGGGGGCGATGGGTGAAAGCCTTTGCCTCGGTGCTTTTGTCGAGGATCACAGCGATGAGTATTTTCCGATCAATGGTGCTGACGAGGGAAAACATGTGTGCAGTTTAGACGTTCAGATACTACATAACTAACAAGGCATAAGGAGTCTTAATGAGTCTATTAGATAGAATTGGTTTGGGTGCGACGTTCGCATTCTCTGCGGCTGATCCAGAGGATGATGACATTGTATTGTCAATCGTCGATCCCGGCATTAGCGGCAGCAGCAGCAAAGCCACGGCAGCCACAAGCAGGTTAGGCGATGCACACGACACGTTCCTCGGTGGTTCGGTCGATCCCGGCGAAGTTACTTTCACAGTTGCATTCCATCCCGGCAGTGCAACTGAACTTGCCCTCGATGCGTGGTATGCAGCGAATGGCCAAGCAAGCGTAAGAACTTGCACCATCACCCTACCGGAACTCGGCGACTTGCCAGAATTCGCAAGCACCGGCGACGGTATCTTGACCAGCAGGAACAACACAATTAACCGCAACGAACTCGTGACTGAAGAACTCACGATCAAACGTTCGGGCGCATGGGTAACTGCTGAAGTTGAGGGCGCATCTGTTCCCGATGAATCACCAGAAGAGGGTGCATAATGGCTGTCCTACGCTGGGGAGATTTGAAAAACTATCGCCGCAAGATTGTCTATACACTAGACAGCGGCGACGAACTACACCTGCACGCTATTGATGCGGGCGATGTAAGGCGGCTGCAAGGCTTGCTGAAGTCGCCAGACGATAGCCTCGATGTTATCAAAGAGATATTGGCCAAGGCAATGTTAGATGACGATGGTCATGTGACGCAGCCTAGCGAACTCGATGTAGTGCCCATCGATCTATTGAACAGCATCGCCGAATACCTCGTGACCGAATCGGCCAAGGTGCAAAAAAAAACTTAACACCCTATGAAGTGTTTCTATTTCGACTTTGCGAAACGCTAGGTTATCCGCACCCTGATTACATGCTGGATGATCTAACGCTTGAGCAAATATCTGACTGGCATTCATACAGCGAGCAATACGGTTTGGGTGTTGCTCGTCTTGATCCCTACTTCGCACAGTTGCTTGCTCAGCAGGCCAACCTCTATAGGCCGAAGGGGCGGGCACCATATCCCCCTGCGAAGTTCTTGTTGTATCTACCTGACGTTATCGAGCAGCCAATGACACCATTGAACTTCCGTCAGCGGTTAATGTCGCAGCTTGTGCATACATAAGGTATGGCAGTAGCACATAACATCGACGTTCTGATTCAGGCGAATACTGAGAAGTTCGACAAGAACTTAGATAAGTCTGAGAAAAAGACAAAAGAGTTCGCCAACAATATGAAGCCTTGGTTAGAGGCATTGTTCGGCAAGACTGGCGGCGGTCTAGCTCAAGACTTCATGAAGGGCGGGGCAATCGCCGCAGGTGCCACCGTAGCAATTGCCGCCATCGGTGCATTGACCGGTGCAATCAAATCTGCGTTTCAATCCCTGCAACAACTCGTCTCAGACGGGTTCGGTTCTCTCGATCAACTCGGCGACGTAGCTAAAAAGATCGGCATCAGTGCTGCAAGTTTGGTTGTCTTGCAGCTTGCTGCCGATCAGAGCGGTTCAAACGTCGAGGACTTGAACGCATCGCTGACAAAGATGGTGCGGAACATTAGCGAGGCTGCACGCCAAGGGGGACCGGCTGCCGCAGCACTCGCTCAGATCGGACTCGATGCGCAGCAGCTCGCCCGCCTGAAGCCTGAGGATCAAGTCAAGGCAATCGCTGACGGCCTGTCAAAGCTGGGCAACGCAGGTGATCGGCTCTCGATCATCAACGACATCTTCGGCAAGACCGGCAGCAGCTTGAATGAACTGCTGCAAGGTGGCGGCAAAGGCATCGACGAGTTCAGAGAGAAAGCCTCTCGCCTCGGCCTGTTGTTCTCTGATGGTGAGATTGCACAGGTTCAGAATGCACAAGATGCCTACTCACTGTTTGGCAAATCACTGCAAGGCTTAGGCCAGCACTTCGCCGTGGCACTCGCTCCCCTCACGCAAGGCTTGTTTGAAATGTTCGCCAATGAAATCGGCGGCATGACTGAGGCGCTGCACCCGGTGTTTGAGCAAATCCGCAACTGGACACCCGCCATCTTGCAAATGACGAACATCACGATTCAAGGGTTCAAGATGATGGGCCAGATCATTTGGGAATTCCGCACGCTCTTTGCCTTTGTCTTCGGCGGTCCAATCACGGCACTGATTGTTTACTTCGGCGAGAACATTCTCAACCTGTCGCAAAGCATCGGCGAGGCATTGGCATTCACTGAATCGGTGCTCACTCGCTGGGAACAAGTTTGGGAAGTTGCCTTGCTCGGTGTCGCCCTCGACTTCGTGAAGTTCGGCAATGACTGCCTCAACATGTTCGGAACCCTCATTCCCAATTTGCTGATGAACTTCGCCTCGGCCTGCGTCGAAACGTTCATGGCACTTAGTCACAACGTCGGCGAGATATTCGCTGCGATGTGGTTAGAGATTACCACGTTTGGCGAGGCTGACACCGACATGATGTTCAAGCCGATGTTCGATGGGTTCAAGCGTGCCGCAGCACAGGCAAGCAAGGACATGAAACGTCCCCTCGGCGAAATGGAAAAAGAACTGAAGAAGTCATTCCTTGCAAAGGACAACAAGCTGGCAATCGATATTGCGGGCGACATGACAAAGCGAATGGCCGAACTGCGGAACCTGATGAAGACACCTGATGTTGACTTCGGCAATGCAGACCTCGGCGGCGAAATGAATGTCACGACCAAGCTTGCACCAGGTGCATTGGAAAAAGGATCTTCGGCAGCCTTTGAGGCAATCGTCAATGCACAAGAGAAGCAAGGCGACCCGTTGCTAACTGAAGCAATCAAGGGGAACCGGCTGCAACAAGACAACAATCGAATCCTCGGCGAGATAAACCAAAAAGGAAATCAACTAGCCGCAGCGAATCTAAGATAAGGAACTCGATGATAACTGAATGGGGCTATGCCCAAGACACACCCGATAGCAAGCAGAACGAAAAAGGTATTTGGAACCGCACGCTCAAGTTCGTGGCCACATGCAGCAGCCTATTTGACGCTGATGTAATCGTGCTGGATTATCCATTGTGCCCGCAGATCGGCGACACGTATAGATTCGATGGGCCAGCACAATATGAATATGACGCAGGCTGCGTTGTCACGGATCGACAAGCAACTCGCAGGGATGCGAACCAGCCAGTCTGGGATGTGACGATCACCTACAAGACACCTGAGGCAGAGAAACCTCAGAACGATGACCCGATCAATGAACCCGTCGAGGCAAAAGGCAGCGGCGAGTCATTCAAGGAAGTAGCCCAAGGAACAATCAGCAGCAGTCAAGACATGGCATTCAACGGCGCAATCTGCAACAGTGCGGGCGAACCGTTTCGCAATCCAACACCGGAAAAAGAATCAGGCTATAACGTCCTCACGCTCGTGAAGAACTACCCAATCACGTTCGACATTCTGGCACTCAACGAGGATTACGCTTACCACGTTTCGACCGATACATTCTTCGGCAGACCTAAGGGGCAATGGATGATGTTCCCTTGCACTTGGGAACTCAAGCGGAAGGAACCGACAAAGCAACTGCCGCTTGGCCGTGACTATATCCGGGTGACATTCACATTCAAGAACAAGAAAAAAGGCTGGAAGCTTGAACTATGTGACATCGGTTCATTCTATCTTGGGGCCGCAGGTTCGCCGGTCGCTGGTAAGAAAATGGCATTCAAAGGGAATGACGGTCAACCATACCTCGGCCTGCTCGATGGTCAGGGCGGAAAGAATCCTGACGGTGCTCCTGCGGTGTTTCTGCCGCCGAAGATGATTCAAGGGGAGAAAGCTTTCTCAGTCTTGAACTTGCCGAATAGCTTAGCTGAGTGCAAGAAGTTCCTCGCCTGATGACTACATAGGGTATGAGTAATGAAATCACAACCTTAGTCCGTTTGAACATCACGAACGGTGTATACACCGATGCGTTCTCCGCATCACCAACGATCACACAAAACACGCTTGGCGCCAATTCCGGTATTCAAACCGTAGGCACATCAGCCGAAGCCTTGGCAGTCGGCGACGTTGCTACCCTCGGCCTAGTCTGCCTGTTGAATACCGATGCCACTAACTTTGTGCAGTTCGGGCCTGACGATTCCGGCACGATGAAAGTTGTCGGCCGTTTGAAACCGGGCGAGGCTGCACAGTTCAGGCTTGAACCCGGCATCACGTTGAAACTGAAAGCCGATACGGCAAGCTGCAAGGTTCGGTTCCTACTCCTCAACGATTAAGGAACCACATGCCTGAACAACTCAAAGGGCTGACGGATAATGATATTGTCAAGCTGCAACGATTGCTTGACGATCACGGCAACGGCACGCTCTTTAGCAGGCCGCAGTTCTCCTTGCCCATCACTCGTGAATCGGGCCACATCTTTGCGACTGCCTACAATACGATTCCTGCGGCTGCGTCCGATCTTGAACCGGGCAAGGGTGAAGTCAAGGTGCTCAAGCATCTTGTCGAGACTGACCCGGCAGGGAAGTTACAGCAGACCGGCGAGATTATAAAAGTCTATAACCCTGCGTCGAAAGCCTACAACGATGGGGACATTGTCATTCTCCAGCGTGAAGCGAGGGACGGGCAATATTGGATTATCCCGCAAGGGGGCGGAACCGATGTTATCCACTTTGAACTGATGGAAGATTTGACAATCGGCAGTTCCGCTAAAGCAATGGTCCTCAAGCTGTCAGAGATAGACGTGTGGATTGACAACGCAGGGGATCGAGTGCAGGTAGCTGACTGGTATCAATCGCCGGGAATGTGGGCAGGCAAGATCGGCTATCGTGGTTTGGCTATACCTCGTGGCAATGACTACACCGATCCGGGTGAAAGCGAATCGGAAAGCGACGACACCACACGGGTTCAATATGATGTGGTGTGGATGGAGCGCATCGCCTCGTGGATTGTGTTTCGAGCATATGAACAAATCGACCCAGACACGAATACATTCCGTGCATATGTTTTTGATTACGATCATCAGGGCATCGACCCACGAGAAGAGGGCGAAGATACCGTTATCATTCGTGCGCCTTTCAGTTCCTTTCAGGATGTTGTTGTCGATGCCTATGGTCACGCACTTTACCACCATGTGGATGGTGAGTATCAGGTTATCAGTGTTGATCGGGTGGCGTTGTTTGCCACTGCCGAACTAAATGGTGCATGTTGTGGCAGCGGCACACCTAGCATTGATCAATTTACAGTTGTTGTTCATGGCCAATATTGGATGCCACCACCTGGGTTTCCAATTACCGTGGCGACTAATCCCCGTGGCCACGCTGGTGCTGATGGTGCAAAAGTATTGCTAATGCGTTCCGGCCTGAAGAATTCACCCGGTGATAACTTTGATTGGAACTGGGAGATAGTTGACATTCAGAAAGTTACACGCACGTGTATCGTCGAACAACGTATCAACACCGATGGTGATTTGGAATGTAAGACGGCAACCATATACGGTGAAGCATGTGCAGGTGTCAGCGATTGGACATTGCAGATTGAAGGAACCAACTGCTAATGAAAATCGCAACCAAAGACGGAAAGATAATTACCTATGTGGGATTGGGCACCACTGGAATCAGAACAACTAGTTCTGCGTGTTGTTGTCCAAGTGAATGCGCAGCGTGTGAAGGTTCGGTTCCTTCCGGGTGGTCATGTTACTTTTATAATTGCGTCGGCGAGTGTGGTTGCTTGGAAGGTGTGACCATCACCATCGACCGAGGGACACCGTTGAGCGGCAGCACGCCATTGACTTGCGGCGGTTATCTCGTTGGTGCTCCCAATGTGTGCAGCACTTCATACGGTGGATTTACTGGCAACATCCGTTGGATTGGAATGAACATCGGGGAGAGTGGCCCACCAACTTACCTTCGCCTCTCGATGAGAATCGAAACGAACTTTGCAGCTTTCGGCGTGCCGCCTGGATACCCTGGCAACTATACCTTTGCAGGCAACATCACCGGCGATGGTCCCTATGATTGCACCGAGGGCGGAACGATTCACGCTGAGGGCTGGGTGCGTTACTTCTCTGCTGAGTTGATCCCGTTCGGCTGGGATTGTGATGTCACCCCTATCCCGTAAGGACAATATGAAGTGGTGTGTCTTTGACCGGTTGAACGATAAGCAAGTCAAGTGTCGAGTGTGCGGCAGGATTGTTCCGTGTGCCGGTGATCCCTCGATGTGCAAGGCAACGTGCAAGGGAGTGAAGATTGCGCCGAAGATGCCCGGTGATTGTGGATGTGGCAAGCGTAGATAGGGTATGCTTGCAATCAAATCAACAAACGTAATCGCATATACATTGCTGGACAAAGACACCGGCAATCCGGTTTCCGGTGCAACTGTCACGGCCAAGATTCGCCAAGGCTTCGCCGGTGAATACCTCAGCGATGAGGAACTAGAATTCACTGAAGACGATGACGAGGGGGTGTATCTCTACACGCTCTCCCCTGCGGAACTAATCAATGTGAAGTATGGGAACGTCTATTACTTTGAGTTTACCAGCGTGGCCGATGGTGTCACATTCTTCGACGTTGAACCGCTGCTCGCTTTGACTGCGTGAAATTTGAATTGCCGTTCATACATACGGTATGGCTATATCAAAATACGCAGGCAATCTATTCCGCAACCACTTACTCCGCACGGATACGTGGTCAAAAACAACTACTCGCTACGTTTGTCTTTGCACAACGTCGCCCACGTCATCGTCAACCGGCAGCACTATTGTTGAAGTAGCTGACGGCAACTATGCACGGCAATCGCTCGGTGCGTCCGATTCTAATTGGGACGGCACGACTGACTTGGCCACGCAGAATCTTTCTGACATCTTGTTCCCTGCCGCTGCCGGTTCCTACACCGCAACGCATTGGGCTATCACTGACGCATCGAGTGCAGGCAACTTGCTTGCTTATGGTTCGATCACTGGTGGTTCGGTTGCAGCGTGCGAACGGTTCAAGCTTGCTATCGGTGCCCTCGACATCACGCTCAGCTAATGAAAACTTACCTAATCAATCTTGCTCGGCGTGAAGATCGGCTGAAGGAATTCGCCGACAACCAGATAGAACACGGCTGGCCATGTTCGCCGGTCACGGTTGTCAAAGCGGTTGATGGAACGAACCTGCCTTTGCCCCGCAATTGGAAAGCAAATGCCGGTGCATGGGGTTGTCGTCAATCCCACATCCGAGTCATCGAGGATGCACTTGCCAACAACGAAGAACAAATCTTTGTCCTTGAGGACGATGTTTGTTGGACCAAGGACATTTGGCCGAAGCTAGAAATCTTTTGCAAGAACGTGCCGCACGATTGGGACATGTTGTTCCTCGGTGGTCAACACATTCTGCCGCCGAAGTTATTGTGGACTGACTTTGAATGGATCTTCAGGGGCCGGTATGTCTGCCGCACTCATGCCTATGTTCTACCTCGCCGGACAATGCCAACCATATTGCGGCTGCTGTATGCAACAACCGATCACATCGACCACGCTATCGGCAAGTGGTGCGCCCTGCACAAAGTCTATTGCCCGGAACAGTGGTTGTTCGGTCAACGGTCAAGCCTCTCTGACATCGGGCCTGATGGTATCTACGATGAGCGAATGTGGAATGAGCTAAAGTCGCTTGAGCGAAACTATATATAGCATGAAAACTGAACTGTTTGTAAATGATCCGATCCGCACAACTCTCTCTAGCGGCATCAACAATTCTGTCACGGCCATTCCGATTACTGATGTCACAGGCTTCCCCCTCACTGGTGATTATCGTGTGATGATCGATGACGAGATTATCCGAATCGAGACAGCACAGACTGGCCAATTGAATGCGGTCGAGCGAGGGGCCGAAGGAACAACTGCGGCAAGTCATTCTTCAGGTGCTGATGTAGTGCCGGTGCTCAGCAAAGGTGCGTTGAACTCGATGATGCACAATAGCGGCGTGAACAACTACGTGTCCGATGCGAGCGACTACGTGTTTGGCTACAACAACACGATTACCGGATATTCCAACAACGTGAACGGCTATGCTAATGCGGTTGAGGGTGATAGCTGCAAAGTGCTGGGCAATTCAAACAGCCTTTTAGGTTCAGTTGCGGGCACGGTTGCAATCGGCGACAGCCACTCTTCAGACGAGGCAGCTTACAGCGTGGCGATTGGCAACGGCTGCACGATGATGACACCCGATGTGATCTATGAAAGCAACCGGCAGAACGGCAGCTTCCACACGCAAACTTATCGTTGTGTCGGTTCAAAGATCAACAGCGATACCTCGCAAGTGTATATGTATTTTAATGAGCTTGGGGGCTTACAATTCTTTCGCCCCAATTGCATGGTGCATTGTTCGTTGCGGGTATTCGGTGTTGACAGCAATTTCGCCGCAGCCGTTTGGCATTACTCGTGGGTTGCCTACGTGGAACCATCCGTCACGCTTTACCCGCTCACTCAGTTGCTTGCCTCTGGCCAATCTAATCGAGACTTCGGCACCGACTACAACGGGAACATGGCAGGCGGCGTGGCGATGAAGTGCAACGTGACCACCGGTTCCAATACATTTAACGTCATCGTGCAAAACACTGAATCGTCCGTTACCACAAACTGGGCAGCGACGTTAGAAGTCATCGAGCAGGAAGTTTACACGGCAGGCAGCGGCAGCGCAAGTTAAGCCGCTTGGCCATACATAGGGTATGGCTTACAACTCAATCTTAGGCAGCGACTGTTTTATTCTCGGTCGCTCACAACTAGCAACGATCAACCCGTGCGAAGATGGTGGCGGCGACTGCGGCGACATCGAGGGCACAGGCTCAGGTTCGATTACCCTTTCGGGTTCGGCTGTCGGTTCCGCTGCCGTGGTTGTGGTCAACGGCACAGCGTCCGGTTCAATATCTCTATCAGGTTCGGCGGTTGGGTCCGCTGCGGTTGTTGTGGTGAACGGCACTGCGAGCGGATCGATAAGCCTCGATGGTTCGGCAGTCGCTTCTATTGTGCCCGTCACTGTCATCAGCGGCACTGCGTCCGGTTCGATTACGCTATCGGGTTCCGCTGTCGGTTCATCTGCCGTGGTTGTGGTCGATGGATCAGGCAGCGGAACCATAGCGTTGTCCGGTTCGGCTGTCGGTAGTTCGGCTATCGTCCTAGTCAATGGCACAGCGTCCGGTTCGATTGCCCTCGATGGTTCGGCGGTTGCCTCGATTGTGCCCGTCACTGTCATCGGCGGCACAGCGTCCGGTGCAATCGCTCTCGATGGTTCGGCGGTTGCCTCGATTGTTTCCGTGACTCAAGTCAGCGGCACAGGTTCGGGAACAATATCGTTGTCCGGTTCGGCGGTTGGTTCCGCTGCCGTGGTTATCGTTGATGGCACTGCGTCCGGTTCGATTGGCCTAAGCGGTTCGGCGGTTGCCTCGATTGTTCCCGTGACTCAAGTCAGCGGCACGGGTTCGGGGAGCGTATCGTTGAGCGGATTGGCCGCAGGTTCGGTTGTGGCTGCGAGCGTGGTCAACGGCACTGCGTCCGGTTCGATAGGTCTATCGGGTTCGGGTGTCGCCTCGATTGTTCCTGCGAACGTGAAGAACGGCACTGCGTCCGGTTCGATTGTTCTTTCCGGTTCGGCGGTTGGTTCAAAGGTGTTTACCTACGTGAACGGCACAGCGTCCGGTTCGGTTGGCGTGAGTGGTTCGGCTATCGGTTCGGTGGTGAACAACTACCGCAGCGGCACAGCGTCCGGTTCGATCACGATGGTAAGTTCGGCGCTCGGTTCGGTTGTGGCTGCGAGCGTGGTTAGTGGCACGGGAGCCGGTTCGATTACGCTTGCCGGTTCGGCTGTCGGTTCGTCGTCGGGTTACTGCAACCTGCGGCTGACGGGTTCACTCGCAGGCCGAACGAATCGAGGCAGGCTGAGTATCAAGCGGAACCGTGGCGAGTTCGTTATAAAGCGGAACCGTGGTCAACTAGACGTTTGATAATCGTCAAGAAGTTGCTTGAAAGAATATAGTCAGTGCGGTGGACTATAGAGAAAGTTCAAAGCAAGATAGCCTCTCGGTTGGTTTTTAGTTCTCTACATCGGGAGTGAATCGAATGGCGAAGAAAGCAGCGGCAAACGACGGCAACAAGTCTGAGATGATTCGGGCCTACTTCACGGATCACAAGACGGCAAAGAGCGCCGAAGTAATCGAGGCTCTTGCAAAAACGGGGACGACAGTTTCCGAACCGCTCGTGGCCACGATCAAAAGCAAAATGGGGCTGACGAAAAAACGCAGCGGCGGCAAGGCAGGAAAGAAACCTGCGGCTAAAGCTGCGGCATCGAACGGATCGGCAGCCGGGTTGATTGCTTCGGCAAGCGAGTTCGTGCGGCAGGCCGGAAGCGTGGCCGCAGCAATCGACGTTCTAAAGTCGCTAGAGAACTTCGGGAAGTAGTTGCCTAAGTCCTCAGAACGTATACAAAGAAAGCCACCGGATTATTTGCCGGTGGCTTTTTTCGTTTCCGTTTCCGTCTGAACGTCCCGATTTACCCAAGGTTTTACCCAAGGCGATTTACCCAAAGTTACCTAAGCTGTAACTCGTTATCTGATAAGGCTTTGCGAATGGGCGGTGGGGGACTCGAACCCACGACATCCACTGTGTAAGAGTGGCGCTCTAACCAACTGAGCTAACCGCCCGGATGCGGCAGGACAGTGCCCTGCCGCGAAGCCCTTGCATCGTAGATTCGGTGGCGATGGGCTGTCAATGCGAGGAGGCCGACGGCAGAATGAGCGAACGTTGTTTGTTGATTGGTTGCTTGTGACTCGCTCGAAGGTGTTGAGCCGTATGTCGTCTCCCTTGCCGATCGTGTTTCGTCAGCTGGCGGAGCTATCTGTCGAAGATCGTGCCCTGGTCGAGGCGGCGCTGGCGGTGCGCGAGCGGGCGTTTGCGCCCTATTCGAAGTTTCTGGTGGGAGCTGCGATCGTTACACCTGCTGGTAAGCAGTTCGTCGGCTGCAATGTCGAAAATGCCTCGTATGGTTTGACGAATTGCGCCGAGCGCACGGCGATCTTTTCGGCAGTAGCCGATGGCGAGCAGCAGTTTGCACGCCTGGCGATTGCTTCGGCTGGTGGTGTCTCTCCGTGTGGCGCGTGTCGACAAGTGCTGGCGGAGTTTGCGCCGCAGTTGTCCATTTTGCTCGTCGATGTGCAGCGGCCCGATCAGGTTGCAGAAGTAAACATGGCCGATTTGCTGCCTGGACGCTTCATTTTTGAGAAAAAAAATTTCTCGTGAATGCTGCAACGTCGGCGTGAGCGGCTCATTCCCCCACGTGGCTGCATTGCGATGCACCGGTGAGAGGGGGTTCATCCTCATGACGGTTTACTGCGCGCGCTGCGGTTGCGACACTCTGTCGCGTTCAAAGTCTTGCAAAGTTACGGCAGAAAAGCGCGGAATTATTCGCAGAACCATTGTCAACATCGCAAGTGGAAATTAAGCTTGGCCTCGACGATGAATCCTCTTCCTGAGTCGTTGGCTTGCGACGTTTTCGAAGCAGCCGAGTGGGACTTCAGCATGTGGTCGGCACTCTCTCGCCTCCCGTGACCCAGCGGTTTGCTCCTCCCTGCCGAAGGTAAATCCTCGCTCTTCCCGAGGTCCTTGGTCTCGTTCGTCGCTCGCCTCCCACCCGTGCCATTGCTGCCGACAGAGCATGGCTTGACTGCGCGCATGTCCTGAAAAACGGAGCCACAACTCCGCGTGGTCGTGCTGCGCGCTAACTGAACCGCCCCCGGGAAGCTCGCCATCCATGCCTCGCCTCGCCGCTAGTCTGCGCACTCGTGAACTTCACTCGCAACGGATTGCTTTCTCGGCTCGCCAGATCAATCGCCGCCGGCGAATGTTCTTCGAACAACTCGAAGTACGTTCGCTGCTGGCGACGTTGACTTGGGTGGGCGATGTCGACGGCAACTGGGGCACGGGGACCGCGGGCGTCAGCACCAACTGGTCCGGCGACGCGCTGCCTGCCGATGGCGATACGCTGATCTTTGATGCGGCCGGGCTGAACCTCACGCAAACAAACAACACGACCGCGCTCAATAGTTACACGTTGCAGTTCACGGCCGGCGGTTATTCGATCAGCGGCAATGCGATCTCGCTCGACAACGCGGGAACCGACATCATTTCTACGACGGGAACGAACACGCTCAACACACCGTTCACGATGGTCGCCGATACGACGATCGACACGCAAGGAACGTCGACCATTGTCACCGGCGCGGCGGCCGTCATGTCGGGCACGGGCGGATTGCGAAAGATCGGCGCCGGCACATTGAATCTCGGCGCGGTGAGCACGTACACCGGCAACAATTTGATCGACGCGGGCATCGCGATCAGCAGCAATACAACTTCCGTCAGCGGGGCGTTCGGTGCTTTCAACACGGCCGTCACGAAGATTCAGGTGGCTAATGGCGCGACAGTCGACATGAATGGCTCTTCGCGGGGTGCGACGGGCGGCATCGACTTTTTCTACGGAATCACGATTGCGGGAACTGGCACCGCTGGCCAAGGCGCGTTTGTGAACAACGGCGGTGACAGTGGCACGGGCAATCGCTCGATATCGTTCATTGCACTGACCGCCAATGCCTCGATCGGCGGCACGGGTAGCATTCGCATGATCAACTCGGGCCACGGCCCGAACTCGATCACGATGAATAACTTTACGCTATCGAAGGTCGGCACGAACACGCTCTTTCTCGACAACACCACGGTGTCGGCGGGCACGATTCAGGTTCAAGGTGGCGGCCTGGCGCAGATGAACGGGAGCAATAATCTCTCGGCAGTTAATCTGATTCTCGACAACACGGCCGGTGTGAATTTCACGCTTGCTTCACAAGCGGCAACGGTGGCTTCGCTGTCGGGTGGTGGAACGACGGGCGGCAACATCGTGCTCGGCGCGTTGGCGTTGACGGTGAATCAAACGGCCACGACCACTTACAGCGGTGTGATCTCAGGAACGGGCACAGTTACGAAAACGGGGAGCGGTTCGCTGACGCTCGGCGGCGTGAATACTTACACCGGCGGCACCACGTTGAGCCAAGGGACGTTGCGAACGACGGCTGCGACGGGCTTTGGTACGCAGACGGTGACGCTGGGCGATGCGAACACGCTGGCCAACAACATTCAGCTCAGTCTGCTCGCTGGAATTGCGAATCCGCTGGTCGTAAGCGCGAGTGGAACGGGCACAGTGACGATCTCGGGCGAAACAGCGACGGCGACGAGCACTGGAACGTTGGCGCTCAACCGAGCCACGATCTTGGACGCGGGAACTGCTGGTGTGACGACTTACAACGGCGTGGTCTCGGGCGCGGGGAGCGTCACCAAGCTGGGAGTGGGAACCTTTGCACTTGGCGGCGCGAATACTTTTACTGGTGGCGCAACGGTCACCGCTGGAACGTTGACGGCCTCGAACACGGCAGCACTCGGCACGGGTGTGTTGACGATGAACGGCGGAACGCTGAATACCTCGGTGAATCTGGCCAACAACATCACGCTCAACAACACGGGCAATACGATTGCGCCGAACAATAACTATCGCCTGTTGAGCGGCGTGATTAGCGGTCCAGGTGGATTTACGGCTGCTGGGGGCGGCGGTACTCCTGGTCTGGAACTCAACAACCCCGGCAATAGTTTTGCTGGCGGCGTAACGATCAACAGCGGCGTGTATTTGCGGCTGTCGGCCAGCGAAGTCATTCCTGATACCGCCACGGTAACGAACAACGGCAACTTTCGGCTCGATACGGTTGGCGGCGGCACGGAGACGATCGCAGGTCTGACGGGCGCGGGGAGTGTGTGGGTGCCGACCAGCAACAGCGCGGTGCAAACTTTGACCGTCGGCGCTGGCGACACAACGAGTACGTTCGCGGGCAGCATTGGACAAGGTGCGCAAAACAATGCCTTTCTCGCCTTGCGCAAAATCGGGGCCGGCACTCTTACCTTAACCGGAGCGGGGCTCTACACGGCGGGCACCACCATCAGCCAAGGAACGCTGCAACTCAACAACGCGACCGCAGCTGGGACGGGTGGCATCACGCTGGGAGATGCGAGCACGCGGGCGAGCAACGTGACGCTCGGACTCGGCGCGAACATCGCGAATCCGATCACGGTGAGTTCCAGCGGTACCGGGACTGCGACCTTGCTCGGGACTTCGCAGTACGCTTCTCACTCGGGCACCATCACGCTGCAACGGCCGGCGATCTTGGAAGTTCCTGCAAACGGCGCTGCTACGGATTGGTGGTACTCCTTCAACGGTGTAATCAGCGGCACTGGGCCGGTCACCATCAAGGGTGGCTCTGGTGGTTTGAGTGCCGCTGACGGCGGCAATCGAGTCATTTTGGGGAACGCGGCGAATACGTACACGGGCAACACGATTGTCGAGTCGGGCAAGTTGCAAGTCGCGGGCGTCAACTCCGCCAGCACAGGTACCATCACACTCGGAACAGCGACAACCGGAACTGCCGTGACGCAGTTGCGTTTGGGAGCGAATATTCCGAACACGATCATCGTTGCAGCGGCGGCGCCGACCTCGCCGTCGGCGATCGGCACTTACAACGCTCAACAGGTGCTGCCAGGCGGGTTACAGATTTTGCATCCTTTGACGATCAACGGCAGCAGTGATCGCGTCACCTGGTCCGGCGCGACAGCGGTCTGGTCGGGAACGGCTGACGTGACGATTTCGGGCGGACGCGTCACACACGACGGCGTGGCGAATACCTGGACGGGCAACCTAACGATCAATGCCGCGTCGACCTTTCAACCGGGGAATGCAGCCACGCTCTCTTCGGCCAGTTCGGTTACGGCGAACGGCACACTGCAATTGAACAACGTGGCGCAGACGATCAATTCGCTGAATGGCTCGGGCACGGTGCAGAATATCGTTGGCGCCAATACGCTCACCATCGGCGGAGGGAACGGTGGCGGCAACTTTAGCGGTACGTTGCAGAACGGCAGTGGTGCGCTGTCGATTATCAAGGCCGGTACGGGCACGCAAACATTGTCGGGCACGGTCGGCACATTCACTGGCAGCGTGGGAGTGAGCAACGGAACGCTGGTGTTGAACCGCACAGGAGCCGCTGTCGATAGCGGTTATTTCCCGTTAGCGACCACGATTACTGTCGGCACTGGAGCCATTTTGAATGTAGCCAGTGAATGGAACCTCGCCAGCACGAACAACGTGGTGGTGAATGGCGGTACGGTGAATTTCACCGCTGGCACTGCGACCGATGCCAGCAACTTTCTGAACAATTTGACGCTCAACGGCGGCACGGTCACGGGCAATCCTTTCCGCGTGGGTGATTCGTCCAACGGAACGTTTTTAATCACAGGTTCGGCGGCATCGACCATCTCGGCGGGGATCTATCTGGTCAACAATGCAACGCCACGGACCCTGAACATCAACGTGGCCGATACCGTGGTCGGCAACGATCTAACCATCACCGGGGTCATTCGCGATTTAGGACAGAACGGTACAAGCCCTTCGCTGCCTGGAACGGCGATCAACAAGTTGGGGGCGGGTACGCTGTCGCTGCCGACGGCGAACACTTACACCGGCACCACGACGTTGACGGCTGGCGTGATTGATATTTCCAACGGTAGCGCACTCGGTACGGGTGCGGTCATCGTCCTGGGTGGTGGCACGCTTGATTTGCGTAATAACATCACCGTCGCGAACGCTGCAACCTACAATCCAACGGGTACGGGAGGCATGATTCGGAACGCGGCCGGTGACAATACGTGGACCGGCACGATCTTGTTCTCGAACACGCTGATCAGTTACCTCACCATTGCGGCTGGCACGCTAACCGTCAGCGGCAACATCACCTCGAACGGTTACGCCTATAAGAACGGCCCTGGCACACTGATTCTCTCGGGCACAAACGGCGGCACTTTTTACATGGATGTCGCCGAAGGCGTGATTAGCCTCCGCAGCAATAATTCGATCGTCGGCAACTATTTTCACGTACTCGGACCGAACGCGGTCGTTGAACTCAACGGCGGAGTGAGCATTCCCGCCGGCAAAACGATTTATCTCTCGGGGGCAGCGACGACGAGCAATCCCACGTTCCGCAGTGTCAATGGCGCGAACTCTTTTGCGAGCACGTTGCGGCTGCACAATGACACCGGCACGCGCAACATCGGCGTGGACGCAGGCGGCTCACTAACCATCACTGGCGTTATCAATGAAACAGCCGCGGGGCGGAACTTCACGAAAGTCGGCGCGGGCACTTTGACGCTGGCAGGAACCAATACTTATTCCGGAACCACGTTCGTTACCGAGGGAATACTGGCCCTGCAGAACGGCAATGCTATTGCCAATGCAGGTGGCCCGGTCAATGTTTCTCTGGGCGCAACATTGCAACTGCTGACCAGCGAAACTATTTCATCGTTTGTCGGCGCTGGTGACATCGGTGCGGGAACGAACGACAGCACGCTGGCTTTGGGCGCGAACACGTTGACGACGACGGGATCCGCCGCAATCGCCAATGTCACGACGACCACGGGCGGCGGCATCGTCGCTGGTGGCGCGATCACCGATGCGGACGATGACAACAACATCACGGGAACAAACATCTTCCTGCAAGCCGCGACGGGGATCGGCACTGCGGTTGATCCCATCGAAACGGCGCTGAGCGTAATTCAATTGAGCAACATCACGAGCGGCGTGGTGAACGTACTCAATAGCAACGCAGCTGCCCTCCTCACGGTTTCTGATCTGCGGACGCTTAGCTTTGGTGCTCGCAACCAAGGGGGCGCATTAACCGTCGGCAATGTCGGTCCGCTGACGCTTGCAGCCAATGTCACCGCGAGTGGCGCGGCCGTCCTGTCTGCAGTCGACACCGCAGCCGTTGGTGACGATTTGACCGTGAATGCCAATGTGATTCTACAATCGACCGGTTCGACGCTGACTTTGAATGCCGGCGATGCGATGACCGCACCGGCTACGGCGCTGCTGGCTGCCAGTGGAACGATCACCATCAATCTCGATGCCGGCAGCGTCGATCCGAGCATCGGCGGTTCGCTGAATCTGCTCGCCGATCTCGATGCGACGTTGGCAGTGATCAACGGCGGGACCGATACAATTGGCGACTCATTCACGATTCGTCCCGATCAAGATACTGCGAACATCCTCACGCCGATTCAAGTATTCGGCGCGGCTCCCACGGGAACACCCATCGGCGATTCGCTTACGCTGGTGCTGACCGGCCTCGGTGTGCCGACGCTCACGCTCACGCCGGGATCCGGCAGCGGCGCGTTCAGCTTCGGCGCGGCGGCGGCCAGCCTGGTGTACGACAACATCGAAAACATCATCACGTCGCCGGTCCTGCCGTATAACCTCGTGGTCGATATGAAGTACTTGGGCTACGAAAACGCGAGCCCGGATGCGATTCTCGCGCAGATCAGCCCGGATGGAGCGAATCTTCAATTGAATGTGAATGCCGCTCCTATCTTCAGCGGCGCGAAGACCGGCATTCAGTCGCTCACGATCATCGGCTCGAACGACAACGAAACGCTGACGATTCAAGAGACTGCCGGTGGACTCCCGATGTTTGCTGGGGGTGCTCCGATCGTGAACAACACCGGCATCGGCGGCGGCGTAAGCGCAGGCTCGCACCTCGGCAGCAGCGCCGATCTGACTTTGGAAACTCTGAGGCCCACCGGCGCACCTTGGGATGCCAGCGATGTGTCGTTCCACTTCGATGCTGGCGGCGGCACGGACTCGCTGCAGTTGAATCTGACCTCAACCAGCAACGCTGCGCTGTTCAGCGACACGACGAGCACCGGCAGCGGCAATTTACTGGTCGCGCCAGGTACGTTCGCTACGCTCGGAGCACCCTCGCTGTTAGTTTCGTTTGAGAAGATCGAACCGGTCAGTCTCAGTGGCAACGGTGGAGCGTTGCTAATCGATGGCACTGCCACGCCGGCGCTGAGCACGCTCACGCTGACCGACATTGGGACGCAGACGCAAGTCGCCGCTGATGTCGGGTTGCCGACGACCAGCAGCAGTGGATTCAGCGGGCTCACCGTCGTCGGCGGCGACGGCGCCGAAAACATTCAAGTGGTTAGCGTCGATGCCGGAGTGCTCACTTCGCTGCAAATCAACGCGGGCAATACGAACAACTGGCTTGGCATCGCCGGCGGCGATACGGCTGCCGATACACTCCGCTTGCAAACACTCCCCGCCACGGTTGCTGCATTACTGGTTGGCGGCGGCGGGAGTGATTTGTTCGAACTTTGCAACGGCTCGAACACGGTCGATCAGATTCTGGGAACCGTCACAATAGACGGCACCGACGGCAACCTGGCCGGCAACACCGACACGCTGACGATCATCGATACCGGTGACACCAGTGGCGACGACGTCGTGATCGGCGCGGTCAATCCGCTGACGTCGGCTGACTACTTTATCGATGGCATTACGACGACGACCAGCAGCGATGTGATCTTCCGCAACATCGACGTGCTGAATTACTCGGCCACCGCTGGCGATGACAAAATCGATGGCCGATTTGTAAACACAGTGCCAGTGCATGATCTGAGCATCGTCAACATTTCGGGCTGGATCGGCAGCGATCAGTTCCTGCTGTTTACTTCCGATCAACTGGGCGGCAGCGGCGCGGGCTTTACTCCCACGGGCGTGACGAGCGGCGTCTCGACGATCAATTTGTATGGCGACGCGCCCGGCAATCCGCACGCGAACGATGGGGTCGATCGCTTTGGCGAAAATCCTCAGAACCTTGTCGGCACCGGCAGCAGCAACGTCGGCCTGGTGGTGCCTGGAACGATTCGCAGCATTCGCCCTAGCGTTTCGACAGCGATCAACATCGACGGTGGTACGCCGATCGGCGTGGCGTCGCCGCTAGGCGACATTGTCGGCGACGTCCTCAATCTCGATATCAGCGGCATCGGCAACACAGCGCCGGTCATCGTTTCTTCGAACTCACCGGGAGCTCTCGCGGTATCCGGCATACAGCCGTTGAACTGGACCGAGATCGAAGACATGAATCTGGTCGATCAAGGCAAATTGACCAACGTGCAAATCGGCGATCTGTTTGGCCGCGGCACGCCCGGGGTCGATATGGTGCAGTTTGTCGTCAACTCGTCGAACGCCAATCCTAACGGCGTGCGAGTGCGCATCAATTCAACAGTCGGTGATTATCGCGCCAGTAACAAGACCGTGATGTATTCCGGCGACTCAAACGATTACATCACGCAGGCCAATCTTCGCATCCCCGCCGAATTCTATGGCGAAGGGGGCGACGACTACATCAGCGGTGCGACTGGCAACGATTGGCTGTCGGGCGGCTTGGGGAGCGACAGCATTAATGGTGGCGGCGGCGACAATGTGATCTGGGGCGACAATGCACCGACACTTCCCACCGATCCCACGCCGCAAGATTCCGCCGTCGGTGGCAACGACATTCTCAGTGGCTTGGGGGGCAACGATGTCTTCTATGGCGGCGGCGGCGACGATCAAGTGTCGGCTGGCGGCGGCAATGACTACGCCTACGGCGGGCAGGGCGATGACCTGCTCGATGGCTCTGATGGCGACGATCGTCTGTACGGTGGCGCCGGCAACGATGTTCTCGGCGGCCAAGTGGGGAACGACCTGCTGAGTGGCGGCGGCAATGACGACAAGCTCTACGGCGGCATCGGCAACGATGTATTGATCGGTGGTACGGGGGCCGACCTGATCGACGGTGGCGATGGAAACGACTTGCTGATCAGTGGCAGCGTGGCCAACGAAACCAGCAGTTGGACGAGCGTTGCGAACACTACCACTTTCAGCCCTGTGACCTATTTCAGCCCGATATCGAACGATGTCGCGTTGCTGACACTCCTCACCCAATGGGCCACTGCGGGGAATCGTTCGTCGCTCGATACGATTACTCACGACGGCGTTCATGACGAAGCCTTCGGTGGTCTGGGAGACGACGACTTCTGCTGGGAAACGGCCGATGTGTCGCCACGCCTCACGCCGCAGGACTACAACGGACCGGCGATGGGGAGCGATGAGCGATTCGGTCCGACCTAATAAGCGGCCGTAGAATCGTTGCAATCCACACCATCAGCGCTGTTGAAACCTTGCTTTGTCGCGGCAATCTCGCACGCGTGAGATAGAGTTACGTAACGGTAAGAAACGCGAAACTCACGCGCGCACCAGGTCGAGGCGGCAGGCGATGGACATTTCAGCACACAAGCGAAAACAACTGCGGCGAGCCTTCACGCTCATCGAAGTGCTGATGGTCATCACGGCGATGTCGATCATCGCTGGAGTTGTCGTGCCGCAGGTGGGTTCGGCAATCGACGAAGCAAAACACTCGTCGATGCTCGCGCAGCAACGGCAACTAAGTCTGGCCCTGGAACATTACCAGATCGAACACAACGGTCGCGCACCCGACGACCTGACAAACCACTCGTTGCCTCAACTACTGAACGCCACCGATGCCGCCGGCACGATCGGTACGACGGCAAGCCATCGGTTCGGCCCCTACATCAAGCCGCGCATGCCGGTGAACCCGCTCAATAGCAGCAGCGACGTCTATCGCAGCAACACCGCTCCACCCACCGACCTGACCAGCCGCATCGGCTGGGTCTATCATCCCGAGTCCGGCCAGATCTGGGCCGGTCTGTATCAAGGGATTGCCCCGAGTGCGCCGGTCAACGGCTCGCCGAGCAATTAATAGCAGTTTCGTAAGCACATTCTTCGCCCGCGCACGTCCAGGCCGGCTGGCATTCTCGGCGGGGTCCCCCAATTATCGGATACGCGCAAATCGTGTATCGTATGCGGTTCGTGGCAAACCATTCTGCCGCGGCTGCCGTAGCTAATTGGTTGAGACTTTGCTTCCTACGACTGCTGAGGATTGTTCCCCCATGCACCTTTCCATCCGCACCGGCCTGGCCCTGGCACTGACCCTGCTCGCTTCCACCACCTGGGCTCAGCCTGCCCCGCCGAAGACCACCACGCCCAAAACAGCCCCCAAGGCTGAAACCAAAACCGAATCCAAGGCCGAACCCAAGGCCGAAGTCAAAACGGAACCAAAGGTCGAAACCAACCAGCCAGCGAAACCGGTGGCCCCGGCCACTCCCAGCGATGAGTACAACGCCCTGCAGGAGCGGATGAAGACGATCATCGACGACCTGCGGAAGCTGAAATTGAAGTACGCAGTCACGCAAGGGGCCGAAAAAGCAGCCCTCGAAAAGCAGTTCGACGCGCTGCTAGGCGAAGGAAACACGCTCTTTCCAAAACTTCGCGATGCAGGCAAAAAAGCCTACGAAGCGGCTCCCAATGCCGATCCGCAATTGACCCGTTTTTTGGTGAAGATGGCGATCGACGATGCGATGAACGATCACTATCGCTCGGCGCTCGACGTCGCCGATCTGCTGATCAAAAACGACTGCGATGAAAAGCAGATTTACGTCGCGGCTGGCGTGGCTGCATTTTCTTTGGATGAGTTCCAGAAGGCGACCGACTACTTTGCCAAAGCCAAGGCGGCGGGCATCACTTTGCCGACCGAAGTCAACTACGCCGACGATGCGAAGAAGTACGAGGAATTTTGGGCCGAAGAACAGAAGATTCGCGAAGCCGAAGCCAAGGCCGACGACCTGCCGCGAGTGAAGCTGGAAACGTCGCAAGGTGACATTGTCATCGAACTCTTCGAGAACGAAGCCCCCGACACGGTCGGCAACTTCATCAGCCTGGTCGAGAAAGGGCACTACGATGGCACGAAGTTCCATCGCGTGCTCCGCGGCTTCATGGCCCAAGGCGGCGACCCCAAAGGCGACGGCACGGGTGGTCCCGGTTATCAAATCTATTGCGAAATCGGCAAGAACTACCGGAAGCATTTCGCGGGAAGCCTGAGCATGGCTCACGCCGGCAAGGACACCGGCGGCTCGCAGTTCTTCCTCACGTTCCGGGCCACACCGCACCTCAACGGTGTGCACACCTGCTTCGGCCGTGTGATTTCGGGAATGGACGTGCTCGAGAAGCTCCACCGCGGCGATCCGATGAACCCGGGCAAGGGTGACTTCGACAAGATCATCAAAGCCACCGTTGTTCGCAAACGAGATCATGCCTACGTGCCGAACAAGGCCTCGTAATTGCGGTAGTAGCGGTTGGAATCGGCAAATCAGGACAATGGCCGCAGGGCCAGGTTTTTCAGGCGGGCTACTTCTATGCAGTTGAAATTCGGTTCTCTCTTCCTGTTCTCGGTACTCAGCACGGGCTGCATCGCTTTCGGTCAACCAGCCGATCCCAAGGCAGCGCCGGCCGAAACGAAAAAGGCCGACGACAAAAAGCCCGAGGAAACGAAGGCTGAAGAGAAAAAGCCTGACGAAAAACCTGCCGAGCCGAAGGCTGAGGAAAAGCCTGAGGCGAAGCCGGAAGCCAAACCAGCCAATACGCCGGCCGAGAAATTCAACGCCGTGCAAACGAAGTGGAACGAGATCGACCAGCGGCTGAATGAGATTGCGGCGAAATACAGCGAAAAGAGTGTGGACGCCGAAGAGAAAAAAGTTCTCAAGGGTGAATACACAAAGCTCATCGCCGACAGCCAGACGGTGTTGGTGGATCTGCGGAAGGCGGCCGAAGCAGCCTTTCAGGCCGAGCCGAACAAGGACCCGAATGTCACCCGTACGCTGATTGGCATGGTGGCGTTTAACGTCCGCCGCGATGAGAACGAACTGGCCCTCGAGCTCGGCAACAAACTGATCGAAGGCAAATGCGACGAGCCGGTGCTCTTGGCCCTCGCCGGCACGGCTGCCTATCGGCTCGATGATTTCGACACTGCGGAAAAGTACCTGACCATCGCCAACAAGGCCGGCCGCCTCGATCCCGAAGGCCAGGCCTATCTAACGAGCATTCCCGCTCAGAAAAAGGCCTGGGCCAAGGAACTTGAGACTCGTGCCAAAGAAGCCAAGGCCGACGACCTGCCGCGAGTTAAGCTCGAAACCAATCGGGGCACGATTGTTATCGAGCTATTCGAAAATGAAGCCCCCGGCGCCGTAGGGAACTTCGTGAGCTTGGTTGAGAAGAAGTTCTACGACAATCTCACTTTCCACCGCGTGCTGCCAAACTTCATGGCTCAGGGTGGCGACCCCAGCGGCAATGGCACGGGCGGGCCGGGCTACAACATTTACTGCGAATGTGAGAAGCCAGAAGCCCGGATGCACTTCCGCGGCAGCCTGAGCATGGCCCACGCGGGCAAGGACACCGGCGGCTCTCAGTTTTTCCTGACATTCTTGCCGACCACCCAACTCAACAGCCGACATACCGTGTTCGGGCGGGTGATCGAAGGTTTCGATGTGCTCGCCAAGATCCAAAGGCGTGATCCGCAAGCACTTAGCCCCCCTCCACCAGACCGGATTGTCAAGGCAGAAGTGATCCGGAAGCGCGATCACGCCTACGCTCCCAATCAGGTGAAGTAATTTGCCGGGTGGCCGCCACTTCCATTTGCGGTGACGCGCAGCTGTCACCCTCTTCCCTAAGATTTCATTCGCCAAATGGCGAGAATGTGCCAACGTTCTTAACACAAACTACTTACAGCAATTCGCTGTCACGGTAGCATCTGCATTAGGGACGATATACGCCGTTAGACCCCTACTTTTGGGTCTTTAAAGAAAGATTTGCGGACTTTTTGGTACCGTTCTGTGCTAGTTTTGCCTTGACCAAGGTCGGACCATGGTTGAGAATTTCAAGGTAGTTAAATCAGTAGTTTTTTTGATTTTAACTACCCACCACCACGCTTGAATTCGTCTTAGGTACAGGGCTTTCCCAATCGTTGCGGGTTTTACGTAACGATTCTGTAAAAAATCCGTAGACCTGGGAAAGGTTTAGCGTCCTACCAGCGAATGTATAGGCGGAACGTGACCGTGACCGAATTTTTCGGTCCAGCCATGAACTCGCCACCCACCAGACACCACTTGTAGATATCGCCGCGCGAGGGGGCGAACGCTGGCAGTGGTCCATACTCGCCCGGAACGAGAGCCGAACAGGGGCACCTGAGGAGATTTGGCAAATGAAAAAAACTCCGTCTGCTGACGATGTGAAGATCCGCGCCGCTCTGGATAACGCCCGCGCCGTGATGGCTGAGCCCGGTTTTGAGGACCGGCTCAACAAGCCATTGGCGTTCTGGACGCTGCCTACCGACCGGCGCCTGCCGCTGGCCTTTTTGCCACGGACGCTGCGCGACATCCTCGCCCAGTCCTACGACAGCCTGGCCGCGACCTCGGGCATCGGCAAGAAGAAGATGCAAACGCTGGTCAAGTTATTGGGCCGGGCCATCAAGAACGATCCACACGATCTGTCGTCGTTCCCCAGCGACCGCAAAACGCCCAAGCAAGAGCCGGTCGCCGAAAACCAATTTGACCCCGATACCGTTTCGGAGCTCCTCTGGTCGCAGTGGCGCGAACTGGTGCAGTCTCGCGGTCTGGCCTATGAACGCGTGGGTCGCCTGTGCCCGGCGCTGCACGGTGTGCCGACCGTGATCTGGAATACGCAGCTCGGCTTTTATCTCAACTACAGCCTGGCCGAGATTCGCGCGCTGAAGACGCACGGCGAGAAGCGGGTTCGCGTGGTGCTGGAAGTCTTCCATGCCATCCACAAAATGCTGACCACGATCGAGCCGCTTGGTGGCTTGGCGATTCGCCTGTCGCCGCGGTTTGCCATTGATGTCGAAAACGCCCTGGCCGCGTTCCGCTCCCAAAATCTGCCGCCAGCCCGCGAACAGATCGAAAAAGCGATCCTCATTCCGATTCTGAACCAACTGGAACTCGACTGCGGCGAGACGGTTCGCGCCCTGTCGACTGAGCGTTTGGGAATCGGACTCGTCACCGGCGAAGAGGTCATCAGCGTTCGGCTGCAAGCTCGCAAACTTGGCGTGACCCGCGCTCGCGTCTATCAGCTGCTGGAAGAATGCAGCCAGGTGATGCATGTCCGTTGGCCCGAAGGCCGCCGTCAGCTCGACGACTTCGCCCAATGGCTGGACGAAGTGTATGCCTCGGCGGAATGTGCCAACCTGCTCGCGGCGCTCCGCGAGCTGCTGTTTCCCCTCAAGTACGATGCTGCCATTGGCGAGCACCTGCTAAAGGAAACGGCCGAACCTGCCGCAGTGTAGCCATCAACTTAGGGCTGCGGCTTCGGCCGCGCGAGGAAGCTGTTCACGCTCTGGTCTTTGTCTTCGACGTGGGGCGAAGCCCAGCCGGGAAACCACGATTTCTTTTCGGCCTGCCCCTTACCGCGGTTGGCTTGTTGATTGAAGACGCTATTCGCGCCCGTCATGCTTTCCTGGCGGGCTGCTGGCTTACCGTCGTTGAACGGATTCAAAAAGTCGGCCGTTTGGCTGGCGGCTTTCTTCGTGCCGTTGGTCATCTTCTGCAGCGTCGACGGTTGCTGACCGAACGACGCCGTCGTCGTCTTGCCGCCCGTGCCAGGGATCAAGCCGAACGGATCGACGACTTTCGAAATCGTCGAACGTCCGCCATTGTTGGCCGGGGCAGCCGTTTTGCTTGCAAAGGGATTCAGATTCGGCATCTTCCAGCCGCTGGTGGGCGCTTGAGCGAACGCGTGAGTGCTGACAGTCACAATCAGGGCGAAGCTCGCCGCGGCGGCAACTCGCCGCAGCCAGATGCAGGACGGGACAGACATCGCAAAATCTCCAAACGAAATGCGCACGGATTGCTCAGTGGCAAAGCGCGCGAAAAGTATTCCGACGAGGGCGGGACCTTCGCAGAACCTCTACAGCGCGTCCAGAGCAATTTCGCCAGATTACAGCATTCAGGCGGAAAATTCGGAAAATCCGGCACGGCGAACCGCTGTGGCTGACTCATAAACATCAGCTAAACTTGCGCCATGTCGCTCATTGTTTGGATGCTGCTTGCGCTTGCCACGGCGGGGCATTTTGCCCTCGCCCTGTGGCTGTTTAATCGCTTGCATGCGCGGGCCTGGCGTTATCGACTGCGACAACTGCTCGAACGCATATTGGTGCTCGCTACCTTCGGCATCGCAGCCGCGTATTTGTTCGCCGTGTGGAAATTGAGCGGCCAAACTTCAGCCCCGCTCTCACTCACTCCCGGTTCTTCGCCCGTCGAAATACTGGGCTATGCGTACGTCTATGTTTGCCTGGCAGTGGTGCTCCTCAGCTTGCCGATCTGGGCTTGGCCGAAGTTGCGTTACCGCTCGCCGACAGATCTGGTGGCGCTGCAAACGCGCGTAGTCGATATGCGCGAAGCGGGCGACATCACCATCAGCGGCGCATTTCCGCAGTTCTGTGCCAAACTGCCCGGGAATGAAATCTGGCAAATGCATGTGCAGCGCAAACATTTTCGTCTGCTGCGTTTGCCCAGCGAGTTGCGCGGGCTGCGCATCGTACACCTGACCGACATGCATCTGACGGGCAAACTAGGCCGCGAGTTCTATGAGCAAGTGGTGACGCTTACGAACGAGCTCGAGCCCGATCTGATCGTCGTGACCGGCGACATCGTCGAACGTGAAAAATGCTTGCCGTGGGTCGAGCCGCTCTTCGGCCGGCTGCGCGCGAAGCACGGAAAGTTTTTCATCCTGGGGAATCACGACTTTCTCTTGCCTCAGCCGCAGCAACTGCGAAACGAACTGCAGCGCGCAGGCTTCTTCGACCTGGCCGGCACGTGGACGCAACTCGAAATTAACGGCGCCCGCTTATTGCTCGCCGGCAATGAGCTTCCCTGGCACGGCCCCGCGCCGCAAGTTCCGCCGGTCGATGAGGCGTTCCGCATATTGCTCGCGCACACGCCCGATCTTTTCACCTGGGCGCAACAAGAATCGTTCGACCTGATGCTCGCCGGGCACAATCACGGCGGCCAAATCTGCCTGCCGCTGATCGGCGCACTCGTCTCGCCGAGCAACTACGGCGTGCGTTACGCGGCCGGCATGTTCCGCCAGGGCCCCACGCTGATGCACGTCAGCCGCGGCATCGCTGGCGAACATCTGCTCCGCTGGAACTGCCCGCCGGAACTAACGCTGCTCATTCTGGAATAAGCAGCCCGCTAACTGGCTCCGGCCTGCCCTTCGTTTTCCTTCGCGACCAAACATACAACAGTTGTGCGCGAAAATTGCGTCTTCCAGAACCCTCTCTCGGCTAACGACTTGCGCCAAAAATAGGCGATTACAACACAGCATCTTCACAACACTTCACAACAACCTCGTTATCACATCTTGCGCCCACTGCACTCGGCGGAACCCACCACTCCGCCACAAGTTGCCGCAACCCGTCGCTTCACAACCGTTATTTTCCACCGCGAAGCTCACAACAACTCGACTTGGTGTTTCACAACACCGCACAAGAGTTCCACACGCGATTCCTGAGTCAGTGAATCAAACGGAGTCGGTCAACCGCGCGCAATCTTCTCACCATCTCTGTAGTCAGCAACCAAATTGGGAAAGAGCACGAGTTGTGCGCGCGGCGCATGCCGGCTAACAATTGTATACAATAGTCCACTTATGTCAAGTTTGAAAAAGCGACCGCAATCGGCGCGAACTTGACTAGGTCGCAGAAATGTTTGCGGTACCGTAGAACTCGACGGATAATTCGACGGGAGAAAAAGGCTTGTGAAAGAAGTACGCGCACTCATTTTTGTCGTCGTAGCGATCCTGCTGCTCCCGACAGTTTACGTGGCCAGCTATCTGGCATTGGCAGCTAAGCCGTCGCGTTCATTCCGCAGATTGCCGACGGGCGAATGCACTGCGCGGATGACGTCTCGCTACCGATACGGCGAACCAATTACGAAAAAAATCTACTGGCCGTTGGAACAAATTGACCGTGCGTTGCGGCCGAAGGTCTGGAATCCAAACGAGTCCACTGGTTAGCGCCCGATAGATCTTTCATCTGCAAGATCTTTGTCGTTACTTGCTCGCAGCGATAACTTTATCGATTCGAGCGTCATACTCCCGATAGATACCCCAGTGCCACAATTGTATCGTCGGCTCTGGAACTTGAACCGGAATAACAACCCTGAACGAGTATTTGCCGATGCCTTCACTCCAAAATGCAGGCGTCGTGGGCCAATTTGAGTTCCCTAGGCGAGCGTTGGAGTCTCGAAACTTTCGCCGGAAATCGCACCGGTAAGCATTCGCCTCATCGTCGGCAAGTGCGCCGCCTCGCAAAATGGGTCCGCCATCTGAGGTCGCCCAATCTTTGCCTGCGGAGTGCTTCAAATAGATCTCGTTTGAAACAAACTTCACAGGGTACTTAATCTCAGTCTCGCACGCGGTGGTTGGCCAGACGATCGGGTCGTTGACAACGTGTTGGTCATTATCGCAATGCTGACTGCGATATCCGTCAGCCACCATCTCTTCCAAATTCCCAATCATGTCGTAGATTCCCCACCGATTCGCCTCCAACATCCGAATCGGCATCGCCGGAACGTGGTTTTTCAGCAACTTGAGCGCAACCAACGACTTGAATTGCTGTTGTGTCCACGCGTACTCAACTGCCACGTCTTCGCGATTTCCCCAAGGGTATGCCGTCGACGAGCCAGCCCTGCACGAATATTCCCATTCTGCTTCGGTAGGCAAACGAATAAACCGCCCGGTCTTAAGACTCAGCCATTGGCAAAACCGCTTCGCGCCCCAGAATGAAAGATTCATGCACGGATAATGCGAATCCGTGTATTGGATGATTGGATAATCGCTGTATACGGGCAACGTCTGATCGAGGACGTCGTCCATGGTAATCTCAGCAGTTGCGCCTAATTTTCTTCGGGCCTCGAACACCGCCGTTCGCCATGGATCAACCGCGTAAAATGGAACTTCGCAATCTGAAATCCAAAACGCAGAAACATTTACTCGCTGAACGGCAGAATCGCTTGAAGTAGCAGACACTTTTCTTAGGAAATGGCCTGCAGGACAATACGCCATATCAAGCTGTTGCCGAGAATCCAGATTCAGCGGAAGTCGCTCCTCGCGAGATTGGCCAAGAACCGTTTGAGGTGAAATACAGACAAGCAGCGATACGCTGATGACAGCGAGAGATTTTGATCGTTGCGACGCGAATTGCTGGCAGGCTTGGGCAAGACTCATGATAAATCGCCTCAATCGCTCACTTTTTGTCGGGCGTGCAGTAGATCGTGCCTAAATCGTTGTCACCGGATTTGATGTCGACGGTAATGCGACCCAATTTCAATGTCTCGATCTTGTCGTCGCGTTCCAGCGTCTTCAGAAAGCCTACGCTCTCATGCCAAAAGACGAAGGTGTGCCGGCCGACCGGAAGGTTGTCTATTTTCATTTTTCCTTGCTTATCTGAAACTGCCACGAATGGATGATCCGTGATGACAATCCAGCCTTCGATCCAGGGAAACATGGGATCGGAAAGTGGCATCGGTCGCGACTCATGCTTACGAAACTCGGTAGAGTCGCCGCCAGCTGCGGGTACCATCACATCGAACTTCCCATTTGCGAACAGGTTACCGCTAAGCACATGGCGTACGGAATCCTGATTTCTGACAATGAGTTGCTGATTCTTTTGAAGCGTCGTAACGCGAGGCTGGAGCGTGAAATCTTTAAACTCAAGTGATACACCGAGTTTTTGCCGAGCCTGATCATCGCTGTGAATCACAGGCGGCGCCTCATCCTTTGCTCGATAAAGCCAAGTCACTACGTTCGCGATTCCCTTTGTTGCGAGATCAACCTCAACGGGTTGTTTGACAATCGGCAATTTGATTCCTGGTGGCGGCGCAGCTGGAATGAACGGCTTCTCTTTCGGTGGTTCGCCGTCGTAGACAAACGCTGCCGAGAGTCGTCCCCATTCTCGAACCTCGGTCTTCGCATCGCGCGAGGCCGCTTCGCCCTCCTGCGCAAAAAGTTCCTGGACAGGAATCGTCGAACAGAGAATTGAAATCAAGAAGCATTGAGTCGCGAATCTCTGCATAGCAATGTCTCCGAAGATCGCCGGAATCTCAGGCTGCTGTAATGATATCAGCTGCAGTACTTAGGCGTAATTTAGCTGTAACTAAAGAACAGTTGCCGCGCTTCACGCAATCCGCGTCGGCTTGAAGACCTTCACCGCCGAGCCGTCGGCCAGAAAGACGCTGCTGGGTGGTTGGGCGAGTGCGCTTGACCAGGGTTCGCCGTAGAAGCCGGGGACGTCGCCTTCCCACGAAGTGAGCGTGGCTTGCCAGGCGTTCCAGCGGGGGTGTTC
The DNA here is from genome assembly GCF_024256385.1 of Anatilimnocola floriformis. Classification (NCBI taxonomy): domain Bacteria; kingdom Pseudomonadati; phylum Planctomycetota; class Planctomycetia; order Pirellulales; family Pirellulaceae; genus Anatilimnocola; species Anatilimnocola floriformis. The sequence continues at coordinate 6,135 of NZ_JAMLFW010000004.1, read as the reverse complement.
CACTTCGTACTCCACCGTGCCGCCGTCGCGCTGGCGGCAGTAGCCCCAGTAGTGTTCGGCGATGAACTCGGCGAGCGAACCCGTTTGCAATGGCGCGGGGGAACCTTGCGTGGCGATTTGAAAGCCGTGCCAACCTGCCGATTTCCAGCTGTAGGCGACCGAGTGGGATTGGTCGCTTGGTGGCGCGGCGGTGATTTCGTTGAGGCGAACTTGGTTGCGCATGGGCAGGGCCAGGTAGGGTTCGTTGTAGCTCCAGCGGGCGACGGTTGCGATCGCCCAGCGCGGGACGAGTTCGCGAATGAAGCAGACGCCGCGGCGAACTTCGTTGCCGACCGTGCGGCGGACATAGAACCGCAAGTTCACTTCTTCAAAATCGATGTGCCCCGGCACCGGTAAGCCCAGCAAGCGCGTGTCGCGAAACAGGAAGCCGACGACGCTGACATAGGTCACACCGTCGAAGAAATCGAGTTCCGTACCGCGCGGCACGAGCGACTGCAGCAACTGCGGATCGACGGCGAAGTTGACCATGGCCAGCGCCTGCCAGCGGGCACTGAGGAAGACTTGCCGGCGCGGTTTGACCGGCAGGATGGTGACGTCGGTTTGCGCTCGCCCTTGTGTTTGCATCTGGCACCTCGCAATCGTTCTACCGCAAAACGCCCCCGCTTCGTAACCTGGACCGCCACGGACCCTCGCGTTTTCCGCGGCTAGGGTGCATAATCGGCGGTTGGCAAGCGGCGAATGTACTCTCTCCCACCCCGGTTCAGCGCCGGGCATATTCGGTGTTTGCCACCTGCTTTGGCCCTTCCTTCCTCGTTGTTTGTGCAGGTCTTTGTATGAATCGGATTGTCCGCGTTTCGTCGCTGGTTTGCGGCGTGTTTGTCTCGACGGCAGCTCTCTTCGCCGCCAGCCCGAGTTGGCCCACGTTTCGTGGCGCCGATCGGATGGCCGTTTCGCAGGAGAAGGGCTTGCTGCAAGAATGGCCCGCCGAAGGGCCGAAGTTGCTGTGGGAAGCGCCCGGCGCCGGCCGCGGTTACTCGAGCCTGGCCATTGCCGACGGCAAGATCTTTACGCTCGGCGATGCACCCAGCACGGCAGAGGATAAAGACGAATACCTGCTCTGCTTTGATGAAGCCAGCGGCAAGCCTCTGTGGAAGACCAAGACCGGCAAGCCCTGGACCAGCGGTCAGGAGAGTTGGCAAAGCTCGCGCAGCACGCCGACCGTCGACGGCAATCGGGTGTATGTGCTGACGGCCCACGGCGATCTGGTTTGCTGCAGCACGACCGACGGCACGGAGCTGTGGAAGAAGAATCTCAAGAGCGAATTTGCCGGCAACAAAGCCGACAGCTGGGGCTATAGCGAATCGGTGCTGATCGATGGCGACCGACTGATTTGCACGCCCGGCGGCAGCAAAGCCACGATCGTGGCTCTCAACAAAACGACCGGCGAAACCATCTGGCAGTGTGCGAGCCCCGACGACCGCGGCGCCGGCCATGCTTCGATCGTCATCGCCACCATCGGCGGCAACCGTGTGTATGTGACGACGACCGGCAGCGGCGCGATTGGCGTGCGGGCCGAAGACGGCGAACGGCTGTGGCAGTATGCCATCGACAAGACGACGGCCGTGATTCCCACGCCGATCGTGCGCGGCGACCTGGTTTTCTTCGCGGCTGGCTACAAGCGAGGTGGTGCGCTGCTGAAACAAAAAGCCGATGGCAAGAAGGTGGAGATCGAGGAGATCTATCCCGTGACGCCAGCCCTCGCCAACAAGCATGGCGGCATCGTACTCGTCGGCGATTATCTCTACGGCGATTCGGACGACGCGGGCATTCCCTTCTGTGCCGAGCTGATGACCGGCGACATCAAGTGGAAGGAACGTGGCAGCGGCAAGCGGAGCGCATCGTTCGCCGCCGCCGACGGCCGGCTGTATATCCGCTTTAGCGATGGCATGATGGTGCTCGCCAAAGCCGACCCGGAGAAGTACGTGGAAGTCGGCAAGTTCCAAATTCCCGATGGCGGCGTGCGGCCGAGTTGGTCGCACCCGGTCATTACTGGCGGCAAGCTCTACCTGCGCGAGCAGGACAAGATCTTGTGCTACGACGTGAAGAAGTAGTCCGCGCTCGCAGTTCCAGTTCGCTATTAAGAACGACCACAGGCCGTTCGCTTCGCCAGTGTTGTCCCCCGGTCGTGAGACCAGGAAATCAACACCAGCCGAGCGAACGGCCTGTTGCTTTGAACGGTTGTCGCGCGAGTCAGCTCACCAGTGCGAGTGATAGTTGCGATTGAAGCACGGCGGCCGATTGTAGGTCGGCGAATAGTAAACCGATGGCCGGTAAAAGGTCGGGGCATAACACGGCGGCGTGTAGCACGGCGGGCGGTAGCAGCTTTGAACCTGACCACAGTAACCACCGCCGTATCCGCCACCGTAGCCACCTCCGTAACCACCGTGTCCGCCGCCATGAGCGGAAGCCGTGGAGTTGAACAAACCACCAAGCGAGAGAGCAGCAACCGCGACGAGAGTGAGAAGGAGCGATTTCATAGCATGAGTCCCTTGCAATGAATTTCGTTGAGGCCCGCTTCAGCGACAGTACCGAAGCAACGTTTTGAGTAAAAAGCAGCGATTGTGCCAGCCTTGCCGGCGAAGTGACTTAACCACAGACACAGCAACGAGTTAAAAATATCGGCGAGAATGGCGCGATCAGCCGCCAGCGATGAAAGCGTTGTCATGCTGACGACAGCTGTGTATCAGAGTGATGAAAGGTGTCTGCGTAGGACGGACCATTGGTCCGTCCAGGAGCTGCGAGTTCGGTGGCTGGGCTCGGTACCCGATTCTTGGCCGGACCAATGGTCCGGCCTACGAGGACGAAGCGTCCATCTCACGCGTTACGAATCGCCCTCGGCAACTCGCAGCGCGACGGCTCGTCATGCTATGATTTGCCCTTCCCGCCACCTCTGCCCTCCCGCGATTTCTGGAGCCCGTAATGTCCGTGTCGAAAGCTTCGGAGCCCCTCGGTTCTGGCCGATTGAGCTCGGTGCAATGGCTGATCTGCATCATCGCCGCGATCGGCTTTGCGTTTGACATCTACGAACTCCTGATGCTGCCACTCATCCTGCGGCCGGCGCTGCTCGAGTTGACGGGCGCTCAGCCGGGCTCCGACACGTTCAAGTTTTGGTTTGCGATGCTCTTTTATCTGCCGGCCGTGGCTGGCGGTGTGTTTGGGCTGTTGGGCGGTTATCTCACCGATCGCTTGGGTCGGCGGCGAGTGTTGACGTGGAGCATTTTGCTGTACGCGTTCAGCGCGTTCTTTGCCGGTTTCTCGACCAACATCTACATGCTGCTGTTCTTTCGCTGCACGTGCTTCATCGGCGTGTGTGTCGAGTTTGTGGCTGCGGTCGCGTGGCTCGCCGAGCTGTTTCCCAATCCGGTGCAGCGCGAAAAGGTGCTCGGCTATACGCAGGCCTTTTCGTCGATCGGCGGCATGATGGTGGCGATCGCGAATGGCATTGCCATCAAGTACGGCGCTAACTTTTTCACCATCGATATTCCGGACTTCTTGGTCGGCATCACCGGCGGAGATATCGCTGTCGAGAATCAGCACGCGGCCTGGCGGTACACGCTGATGTCGGGTTTGATTCCGGCGATTCCGCTGATGGTTCTGCGTCCGTTTCTGCCAGAGTCGCCGGTGTGGCAAAAGAAGCGGGAAGCTGGCACGCTCAAGCGACCGAGCATCGCGGCGCTGTTTGCACCCGACTTGCGCAAGGCAACCATCGTCTCGGCGATTGGCTTTGCTTGCAGCCTGGGCATTGCCTTCGGTGCGATTCAACAAATGCCGCAGATCGTCCCCGGCTTGAAGGAAGTGCAAGCGCACGCCGCCGAAGCCAGCACCAAGGCCGTTGCCGCTGCAAAGAAAAAGGCCGCCGAAGAAGGGAAAGAAATTCCCGCCGAAAAACTGAAAGCCATCGGCGGTGCAGCGCGTGGCCGAACCAGTCAGCAGTACGCCTCGGAATACACCAAGATGCAGGAAGTGGGCGGGCTCGTCGGCCGCTTTGCGATGGCGATGGTGCTGGTGATGGGCGTGAGCTGGGGCTGGCGACTGCGCATGTTCCAGATTCCGTCGCTGTTCCTGATTCCGCTCCTCTTCTATTACTTCGTGCGGGCCGAGAACAAAACCTACTTCGAAATCCCGCTCGACAGCGTGTTCCTGGGAACGATTCCAGTCACGACCATGTCGATCGGCATGTTCCTGATGGGCTTCTTCGTGGTCTCGCAGTTGAGCTTCTGGGGCAACTACTTGCCGAGCGCTTATCCGATCCACTTGCGCGGTACGGGCGAAAGCTTTTCGGCGAACATCGGTGGCCGTTTGATCGGCACGATGGCAGCGGCGGTGACCAGCTTCCTGGCCGGCAAGTTTGCCTTTCCCGCGGCTGGTGAAAATCAAGCGGTGCTCGCTGCTCTGCAGTTTTCAACGGCAGCTGCCATTGTCGGAACGGTAATCGCGATGATCGGTTTCATCAACAGCTTTTGGCTGCCGGAACCCAAGAACGACGCCTCGCACGAGTAGGAGCTTTCGAACATGTCTCTCGCCAAAGCCACGCGCGCGACGATCATTCCTTGCCTGCGCTACCAAGATGCGCAGGCGGCGCTCAAGTTTTTGTGCGAGGCGTTTGGTTTCGAGAAGCACGCCGTCTACGAAGCGCCCGACGGCAGCGTGATGCACGCCGAGCTGATCTTCGGCAACGGCATGATCATGCTCGGCTCGAAGAGCGATACGCCGTTTGCGCAGCTGCAAAAACTGCCGGCCGAAGTGGGCGGCATCGGCACACAAAGTCCGTATGTGATTGTGAGCGACGCCGATGTTCACCATGCGCAAGCCGTTGCCGCCGGCGCTAAAGTGGTGCTACCGCTTAAGACCGAAGACTACGGCGGGCGCGGCTACTCTTGCCTTGATCCCGAAGGGAATCTTTGGAACTTCGGCACGTACGATCCGTGGCCGGCGGCGAAATAAATCTGCCGCGAAACAAAAGTAGGGGCCGCAAAAGCGGCCCCTACGAGAAAGACTAAATCAAGTTCACCACCCGGCTCGCGAGGCCCTGCTGGCCGTCGCCGCCGAGGACGATCTTCAGCTCGCCGCGAGCTGCGATCTTCTCGAGCACCTCGAGTTCACGCAGACGCATGAGCGTCGGCTGCTCGGCCAGCAACTTCGCCGTGTTGGCCTGGCTGCGCATGGCAGCCGTTTCTTCACGACGCGCGATGAGGTTCGCTTCCGCGGCCTTCTTGGCTTCGGTAACACGATTCATCAGGTCCTTCATTTCGCCCGGCAAGATCACGTCGCGAATGCCGACCGAGATCACTTCCAAGCCGAGTTCGGCTGCGCGCGCCTTGACGGCAGCGTGCAGTTCGCTGGCGACCGCGTCCTTGTTGCCAAGGAACGCGTCGAGCTCACGGCCACCGATCACGGCGCGGAGCGCGAGCTGGGCCTCGCGATAGAGCGCCTGTCGCGCGTCATCCGACGAGCTGATGCTCCGCCGCGCATCGACCACGCGGTGCGTCACCAGAGCATTCACGCGCAGCGTTACCTTGTCGGCCGTCATGATCTCCTGGCCGCCGACGTCGAGCACCGTTTCGCGAAGGTCGACTTCGACGACGCGCGTTTCCGCGGCGTTCTTCCAGAAGGCATACTGGCCCGGCGACAACGTCTCGACGAAGCGGCCATCGATAAACAGCACACCCACGTGGTCGCGCTGCACGTCGACGATTTCGAGCGACTGCCGAGCCGACACCGAGCGCGTGATGACCTTGGCATCTTTGTGCTCGAACCGCGGATTGCGAATGTCAACGATCTCGACCGTCACCGGCTTCTGACCGAGCCAATACACGTATCGGCCCGGAATCAAAACGTGGCTGAAGCGGCCTTCGATCCAGACGAGAGCGCGCTGATGGTCCTGCACCTCGAGCACTTCGGCCTGACCGGCCAGCGCGCCCGAGCGCACGATGAGGTCGAGCTTCTCGTGCATGAACCACGGCTCGCGGCGTGACGCGATCGTCACGCTCGTGCGGTTCCACGGATCCCAGCGCCAATGCGATCCCGGACCGAGCAAGCCCTGGAACTCGCCCTCGCGGAACAAGAGGCCCATTT